>JAPOYE010000082.1 GCA_026706695.1 Candidatus Dadabacteria bacterium
ACTGGATATTCCTGATACTGTCTACGCACTGGACTCTTCTACCATAGACCTCTGTCTTAATCTGTTTCCAGTACCATTTCCGAAGAACAAAATCAGCAATAAAACCACACACTGTTTGACCTACGTGGCTATATCCCTGCCTTCATTCACATTTCCGATGGCAAACTCCACGATGTAAACATCCTGGACAAAATTATCCACGAGCCCGGAGCCTTCTATGTTATGGACAGAGCTTACCTTGATTTCACTCGCCTGTATCGCCTTCACCAATCACTGTGTTTCTTCGTTCTGCGAACCAAAAAGAACACCAGGTACCGCCGGATTAAATCCCACAAGGTGGACCGTTCCACAGGGCTTATCTGCGACTGGACAATTAAACTCTCAGGCCCGAAGAGCATCAAAGATTTTCCCGAACACCTGCGTGCAGTTAAGTATCGGGATAAGGAGCGTAATAAGACCCTCACTTTCATTACAAACAATTTCTCGCTTCCTGCCATGACCATTTGCGAACTGTACAGGAATCGCTGGCATGTTGAACTGTTCTTCAAGTGGATCAAGCAGCACCTGAGAATCAAGAGTTTCTACGGAACCTCGGAGAACGCCGTGAAGTCCCAGATATGGATTGCGGTTTCAGTTTATGTGCTCATAGCCATCATAAAAAAGCGTCTGGGGCTTGAGAAGAGTTTCCACACAATTCTACAGATTTTGAGTCTGACCCTGTTTGAAAAAATCCCGTTAAATCAACTACTTAGAACAGGGCTGGATTTTCCTGCCGACCCAGAGTATCATAACCAACTGGAATTGTTTGATTAAACGTTGGGACACTAGTGAGGATAATTGTTTTCCGGCGTTTTTTTCGGGTAGATTTTCTAGCTTCAAACCCGCGGAGACTTACATGATGACTTCCGATTTTGAATATGCTGACGGCGAGCTTTACGTTGAGAGAGTTCCCGTGAGGAAAATCTGCGAGGACTTCGGAACTCCGGTTTATATCTACAGCCATAATTCCATCCGCTCAGGCTTCCTTGAGTACAAGGATGCGTTTTCTGAAATCGCCCCCCTGATCTGCTATTCCGTAAAGGCGAACTCTAATATATCCGTACTTAAGATTTTCTCCTCCATGGACTCCGGTTTCGATATAGTCTCGTCCGGGGAACTGCGAAGGGTTGTTGCTGCGGGAGGAGACACCTCGAAAGTGGTGTTCTCGGGAGTCGGAAAGACCGAAGAAGAGATAGAGGCCGCAATTCGCTCCCGGATACTTTTTTTCAACGTGGAATCCGAAGCGGAGCTTCAGAAGATAAACGATGTGGCCATTTCGCTCGGAGAGAAGGCCCCGGTCGCGATAAGGGTTAATCCTGATGTTGATCCCGACACCCATCCGTACATATCGACTGGTTTTGAGAAAAGCAAGTTCGGAATCGGGATCGAAAAAGCTGTGGATGTATACAGAAACGCCTCACGGATGGGGGGAATTGAGATAAGGGGAATTGATGCCCATATAGGTTCCCAGATATTTGATCTTTCCTCCTTTTCCGAGTCCATATCGAAGCTTGTCTGCTTGGCCGACAGGCTAGGGAGCGACGGGATTGAAGTTTCCTACATAGATATAGGAGGGGGACTGGCGATAAGCTACGAGAGCGAGGAAAAGCCTCCGGCGAAATCCGAGTACGCGCGGGTTTTCGAGGAACATCTTCGCGATACCGGTTACGGACTGGTCCTTGAGCCCGGGAGATCAATGGTGGGCAACGCGGGAATAATGTCTACCAGGGTGCTTTATGTTAAGGAGGGAACCTCGAAGAAATTCGTAATAGTCGACGCCGCGATGAACGACCTTGTGAGACCCGCGTTTTACGATTCGTTCCACCGAATAGAGCCGGTGCGCGTGGGAGGTTCTGAATCCCGCGAGGTGGTGGACATAGTCGGCCCGATATGCGAATCGGGCGATTTTCTGGCCAGAGACAGGAGTTTCCCCGAAGTTTCCGCGGGAGAACTGCTTGCGGTTTTCAGCGCGGGGGCGTACGGTTTCGTGATGTCGTCTAATTACAACACGAGACCCCGGGCTGCCGAGGTTCTTGTAAGCGGTGAGAGGTACTGCGAGATAAGGGCTAGGGAAACTCTTGAGGATCTGCTGAAAGCTGAGAGCATCGCGGAATTTCTTTAGCATCGAAACGGCGCTTGGTAGTTAAATCATGAAACAGGGTTTTAACGGGCTTAAGGTAACGTCTTTTGAAAGTCGCCGTTGCGAGGAGATGAAAAAACTCATCTCTTATCACGGCGGTGTGCCCAGGGTCGCACCCTCGATGAGGGAAGTCCCCGATCTTAAAAGTCCTTACGTTGCCGGGTTTGCCGATGATCTCTTCTCGGACAACATCGATCTTCTTGTTTTAATGACGGGGGTAGGCACGCGGATTCTCTCCGACATCGTAATTGCTGAGTCGGGAGAAAAGAAATATCTGGATGCCCTGCGCGCGACGACGATTCTTGCCAGAGGTCCTAAACCCGTCGCGGCCCTTCGCAAATTCGGGATAAGACCGAATATAACCGTTTCCGAACCGAACACGTGGAGGGACATACTTTCCACTTTTGACCAGAGGGACATGTCGCTTGAGAACCTGGTCGTGTACGTTCAGGAATACGGGGTCTCCAACGAGGAGTTTCTCTCTTCTCTTGAAAAAAGAGGGGCTGACGTAAGAAGAATTCCCATTTACAGGTGGGCGCTGCCGGAGGATCTGGATCCCCTGCGCGATGCCGTAAGATCCGTATCCGAAGGGGAGGAGGACTGCCTCCTGTTCACAAGCTCCCGGCAGGTATCCAACCTCTTTGAGGTGGCGGCCGGGGAAGGATATGCCGACGACTTCATTGAAGGAATCAAAAAAGCGCTTGTATGTTCGATCGGACCGACCACCACGGAGACACTCAGGGAAAACGGGATATCCGTTGACTATGAGCCCGACAGCCCTAAAATGGGAAACTTGGTGAGAGAGGTGGCCAGAAGGTCAGCGGTGCTTCTCGCCAAAAAAAGAACAGCTTTTCAAAACGGGGTGGATACCCAGAACTGGAACCGCACGCAGATGATCTGGTCGGAGGACGGCGTGCAGGTCCAAAGGAGAGAAATTACTTCTGAAGGAGCATTTATGAAGGCGTGTCGGCTCGAGAAAGCCGATTATACTCCCATTTGGCTTATGCGACAGGCGGGCAGATTTCTTCGGGAATACAGGGAGGCCCGCTCCCGCGTTTCTTTCAAGGAGTTTTGCAAGACCCCGGATCTGGCCTCGGAAATTACGCTGATGGTGGTTGACCGCTTCGGTGTGGACGCGGCCATCATTTTCTCAGACATACTGCTCATACTGGAACCCCTGGGGCTTTCCCTTGAATATTCAAGCGTTGACGGTCCCGTGATAGCCGGGCCTCTTAGGACCCGAAAGCGCATAGAGGCCCTGAGGGACTTTGATTCCGAAAGCATGGATTTTGTCTACGAGGCTCTGCGTATCACGAGAAAGGCGCTTGCCCCCGAAGTTTCGCTTATTGGTTTTAGCGGGGCTCCCTTTACCGTGGCTTCCTATGCGGTTGAGGGAAGCGGTTCAAAAAACTACGTAAACACGAAAAAACTCATGTATGGAGACCCTTCCCTGTGGGAGAGGCTGATGGAGATCCTGACCGAGAGTATTTCGGATTATCTCTGCGCTCAGGTGGATGCGGGGGCCGATGCCGTGCAGATTTTCGACAGTTGGGTGGGTTGTCTTTCCCCGGCGGATTACGAAAGATTCGTCTTTCCGCACGTAAAGAAACTTATCTCGGCGCTTCCGCCGGAAGTCCCGGTAATATTGTTCGGGACCGGAACCGGTTCCTTGCTCGAACTCATGGGAGATACCGGGGCTGGAGTTATCGGTCTTGACTGGAGGGTCGATATTCTTGACGGCTGGCAGAGGGCGGGAAGCTCTCTTGCGGTTCAGGGGAATCTTGATCCGGTCTCAATGCTCTCAACCCCGTCTCATGTCGTGGAGGAGGCGAGGAAGATACTGGACAGAGTGGGAGGGAGGCCCGGCCATATATTCAATCTGGGTCACGGTGTACTGCCGCAGACGCCGGTTGATAATGTCTTGAGGCTGATTGATGAAGTTCACGAGTATTCCGCGCGAAGGGGGGCTTAGGAGGAAGTCCCATGCAAAATAATTTTGACGCCGTAATGATGATTGGATACGGGGCTCCCGAGAAAAAAGAGGACATAATGCCCTTTCTCAGGAATGTGGCTAGCGGGAGACCGATACCCGAGGACAGGCTGCGGGAAGTCGCCCATCACTACGAAATCTTCGACGGGAAGTCTCCGCTCAACGAATTCACTTACAAGCAGGCCCAAAAACTTGAGAAGCTTCTTTCCGGGTGGGGGTACAATCTTCCGGTTTACGTCGGGATGAGGAACTGGCATCCGTTCATCAAGGATTCCCTTGAGCAGATGCGGGAAAATGGTGTGAAGAACCTAGTGGGCCTCATAATGGCCGTTTACCGCTCCGACGCGAGCTGGGAGAGGTACATGAGGGATGTGAGCGAGGCCTGCGAAGATCTCAAGATGGAGCTTTACGTGGAATATGTTCCTCCGCTTTTCAACCATCCTCTTTTCATAGAAGGCTCGGCGGCCAAAGTGACGGAACGAATGCGCGAAATTCCCGAGAGCAGGCTCGATACCACCATGCTTGTGTTTACGGCTCACAGCATTCCCGAGAGGATGTCGGATTCGTCTCCCTATGTTCTGCAGTTTGAAACTTCCTCCGTGCTGGTGGCGGACAGAGTCGGGCACAAAAAATGGATGATTGCCTACCAGAGCAGAAGCGGCTCTCCGAACGAAAAATGGCTTGAACCGGACATATGCGACGTGATAGGGAACCTTGCCGGCCAGGGCTTCACGGATATCGTGATTCAGCCGATAGGATTTGTCTGCGATCATATCGAGGTGCTTTTCGATATAGGGGTTGAAGCAACCGAGGCCGCGCGTGAGTGCGGGGTGAACCTATACAGGGCCGAGACCGTAAACGACGATGACCGCTACATAAAGGCTCTGGGCGACGGGGTGTTGAGGCTCATCGATTCAGAAAATTCCCGGCAATAAGTAAGATAATTCGTTATGAAAGTTGCGATTGTCGGAGCGGGGGTCTCGGGTCTTTCCTCGGCCCACTACCTGAGAAAGCTTTGTCGTGAGGGTAATGTTCCCCTTCAGCTTGTTCTTTTTGAATCCTCCGCGCGTCCGGGCGGGGTTTTTGATACCGTAAAAACGGGGGACATGGTTCTTGAACTCGGACCCGACTCCTTTATAACTTCAAAGCCCTGGGCGCTTGACCTTGCAAAAGAGCTTGGACTTGAGGATTCGCTCCTCGGGGTGGGATACGGCCAGCGGAAGGACACGTTCGTTTATCAGGCGGGAAGGCTCTGGGCGCTTCCCGAGGGTTTTTTCCTGATGGCCCCCTCGAAGCTTCTCCCATTTCTTCGCAGCGGACTGTTCAGCGCTAGGGCCAAGCTCAGGGTGCTTCTAGAGCCTCTGGTTCCACGCGGTGGGGGAGGGGACGAAAGCGTCCGTTCTTTTGTGGAGAGGAGATTCGGAAGGGAAACCTTCGAGAAGGCCGCGCAGCCTCTTCTGGGCGGAATTTACATGGCCGATCCCGAAAAACTGAGTCTTTCGGCCACAATGCCCCAGTTCCTCGAGATGGAGAAGCGAAGCGGAAGCGTCCTTCGGGACCTTCTTCGCAATCCACCCACATCCCGTGGGGAAAGCGGTGCCAGATACGGTCTTTTTCTCACTCCGGCGGAGGGCATGTCCGTTATCGTCGAAAAACTTTGCGGAAGTGCCGAACTTGCGAGGCAGGATTACAAGACCCCGGTTCTTTCCCTTAAAAAATCAGAAAAGGGATGGCTTGTCGGCTCTGACCGCGGGGAAGAGGAGTTTGACGCTGTCATCCTGTCTGTCGGGGCCGATGCGGCCGGTCGGCTGCTTTCTGATGTCGACCCGCAGCTTGGAGCGAGACTCTCGGGCGTGCGCTACGTTTCTTCCGTCGTTGCGACTCTTGTTTTCGATGAGAAGGATTTCCGCGGTCTTCCCGACGGCTTGGGGGTAATAATTCCTTCCAAGGAGGGGATGAACCTCGTTGCGTGTTCGCTTTACAGCAGCAAGTTTCCCGGGAAGTCCGGGAGCGGAAAAATAGTTATAAGGTGTTTTTTGGGAGGAGAGCTTAACCCCGATGCGGTGCTTTGGGATGAGGAAGAAATAAAATCTGTCTTAAGGGAAGAACTTACGAGAGTTTTCGGATTCGATAACCATCCGACGGAGATTTATATCAGGAGATACAAGATGTCCATGCCTCGCTTTGCGCTGGGACACAAAGAGGAGATCTCGGGCATTATGCACCGGCTTTCGCGTCACTCGGGGCTTGCGCTTTGCGGAGCGGCTTATTTTGGCGTTGGGATTCCCGATTGCGTGCGTTCAGGGGAATTTGCAGCCAGAAAAGTTCACGCGGATATGGTCAGTTGATTTAAACTCCCGTATCTGCTACGTAACCACACCGGATTTCAGACTTGCTGACTGCAATCAGCAATATGTTCGGACATTTCTTTGTTGATTTGCTTTCTGATATCCGCTGCCACTTCAAGTACTTCTAGGGGAGCGTGAACTGGTTCACCGCCCT
>JAPOYE010000083.1 GCA_026706695.1 Candidatus Dadabacteria bacterium
CGAAAGGACTCAAACCCTGATTTCAGGGGTGGTGCACTTCAAAGTTCAAGGGGCGGATATATAAAATCAGCTTTCCCGACGGATCGGCTTACGTTGGGCAGACAAGACAGCCGATTTCCTCCCGACTCGCGCAGCATCGGCGGTCGAACCCATGCAATTCGATTCTGCACCGAAACCTTCTGATAATGAAGCCGACTGTGGAAGTTCTCTCTCGTCACCGCAAGCAGGAGATTGCCGACCGGGAAGAAAGTGGATCATGGGACTTGAGAAACCGATAAACAGATATGTTGACGGGAAGCAGATCAACGGGAATCCCGAAGCGCCGTCGTTGCGTGACAACAGGTGGCCTAAAGAAAGAAACCGGCGGAAGAGGCCCAAGTATCCTCGTAGGGACAGCGGTTATCACGTTTGTTCTTGGTGTTGGCGAAAACTTCCAGTGTCGGAATTCTATTCGGACTGCCGCAGGTCGGTTGGTCTCTCAAGCCGGTGCAAGAGGATGCGCTGAAGCCGAGAGCAGGGCCCGTCGAGAGGCGATAAGAAAAAGAGGAGATACTTCCGTCGCTTATTTCCAGACGAAGCTAGCGTGTCAGGCACTGCGGGCGACGAAAACCCGACCGGTGGTTAAAGTTGTATGAGAAATAAAAGGATGTCCGGGCATGAATCTCGGGACCCGGTGGAACTCTATTCTATATTCTGAATCTGTTCCCGTATTTTCTCGAGTTCAAGGCGTACGCCTATTGTAAGGTGCGAGATCCCCGCGTCCTTGCATTTCGCCGATATCGTTCCCGCCTCCCTGTTCATTTCCTGGACCAGAAAGTCAAGCTCCTTCCCTACGGCCCCCTTTTTCCTGGCGGTTTTCCTGAACTTTGAGATGTGAGCCTCAAGCCTCACGATTTCCTCGTCAATCTCGCTTTTCTCCGTGATTATTGCCGCGGCTTCCTGGGAGAGAATAGGGTCGTTCTTATGCTTTGAGGAGAAGAGTTTCTCGATTTTCTCCTTAGTCTTTTTGTCGGATTTCTTTATGAATTCTTTTCTTTTTTTCTTTATGCCGTCAACCGTCTTTCTTATGACCTCCAGACGCCCGAGTATGGATTTTTCAAGTTTCTGCCCCTCGATTTCCCGGCTTTTGTTGAACTTTACGAGAGTTTTTGCTACCGCTTCCTTGATTCTGGCTTCCGTCTCCCTTGAGACCTCTGGTCCGGCGTGGCTTTCAAAGGAGTTCTCCATCATGAGCAGGTGCTCAATTCCTATCTCCGTTTTGAGCCCCAGGGCGGAATTGATTCTTTTGAGGGAACTGTGATTTTCCCGGAGAACCTTTTCGGATAACCGCTGTCTCTCCTTTCTGTTTGTCTGCACGGAAAGCCTGAGGCGGAGTTTCCCCCTCTGAATCGAGTTCTTCAGCCTGTCTTCAATGGTGGTTTCCATGTGGAGTAACGATTCGGGAACGCTGGCCTTGACGTCAAGGAACCTGTGGTTCTCCGACCGCATGTCCACCATGATCTTTCCGATCTCCGTGCTTACGGATGATTCCGCGAAACCTGTCATGCTTTTCATGATAGTTTTCTCTTTATTTCTGTATCCGTTTTCTTTTTTCCCAAGCAGGATACCCGCAACGGGTTCGGCTTCGCAACCGCCGCCGGGTGTGCGGAGAAAACCGCGGCGCACGTCGCCGAAACTTGCCTGCGCCATTTTTCTCGTTTAACTTCTTATTTTATTCACAGGATCTTCAGTTCCCGCTCCATGAGAAAAGCTTATCTTTTCGTTCTGCCATTGCTGCTTCTTTTTGCTTCCTGCGCCATTCCCGTGCGAAGTCAAGACGCAAGAAGGCCGCAGCCGAGAGTTTCTGCCACCAGCGTGGTGAACTCTTTTCTCGAGGCGCTTAAGGAACGGGATTTTAAATCCGCTTACGAGAAGATCCATATATTCAGTTCGGACCGCGAGGGTTACGTGAGCAGGTTCGAGCTTCTTTACGAGCGCTACGACATCAGGATAGTTGACTACAGGGTCCTGGCGACCCAGCTTTTCAAGGACACCGCCATAGTGGTCGCGGAAGTCGAGGTCGACTACAGGGAGCCGGGCGAAGACAAGCGTCAGAGGGCCAGATACACAAACCGCTACGATCTTTCCATACCCGAAAAAGAATGGAAGATAATGAAGGACGAGTGCATTGAGAACTGCAGTTACGGACCGCAAGGCGGAGACGGAGGAGGCTAAAGTGATAAAAGTTGCGGTAGCGGGGGTGTGCGGGCGTATGGGAATGAGCGTGGCTTCGCTCGCGGGCTCAGACGGGGATATTGAGCTTGTGGGGGCGACTGAGGCGGCGGGACACGTTTCGGTCGGCCGGGATCTAGGGGATCTTCTTGCGGGCGCGGGGCCGGGAGTAAGCGTGAGTGACAGCATTTCGGAAGCGGCCCGGGACTCGGACGTCATAATTGACTTTACCGTTCCCGAGGCGACCCTTGCCCACGCCGAATATTCGGTCCGGAACGGAAAGTCGATGGTCATAGGGACAACAGGCTTTGAGCCCGGGCAGAGAGAAGAGCTCCTTGGGCTGCTTCGGCGGATACCGTGCGTTTTCTCTCCCAACATGAGCGTCGGGATAAACGTCCTTTTCGAGATATCAAGGCAGGTGGCCTCTCATCTGGGAGAGGGCTACGACGCAGAGATTTTCGAGGCCCATCACAGGGGGAAAGCCGATTCTCCCAGCGGAACGGCAATCGCGCTCGCAGAAGCGGTCGCCGCCGGTCTAGGATCAGAGCTCGAAGACGTGGCGAAATATGAAAGGCACGGGCGGATAGGGGCGAGAGGGAAAGGGGAAATAGGCATCCAGACGCTTCGGGGAGGAGACGTGGTCGGGGATCACACCGTCATGTTCCTCGGCGACGGAGAGAGAGTGGAGCTTACCCACAGGGCGACCAGCAGGGAGAACTTCTCTGCGGGCGCGATTCGCGCGGCGAAGTGGATTCCGGGAAAACCTCCGGGGATCTACGCTATGAGGGACGTGCTCGGATTCTGATCCCGCCGCGTTTGTCCACCATGTACCAGTTCAGGCTTGTCGAAAAGGAAAAGGGCGGTTCCGCCAGGCTGGGGGAAATCCGCACTTTACGTGAAACGGTTGAGACTCCGGCATTCATGCCCGTGGCGACCCAGGGAGCGGGCAAGGCCATAACGCCTCTTGATCTTCGACGTCTCGGTTTCAGGGCTCTTATCGCAAACGCCTACCATCTCTACCTGAGGCCCGGCACGGACATAATAAGCTCCCTCGGCGGACTTCACCGCTACATGTCGTGGGACGGCGCGATCGTCACCGACAGCGGCGGCTATCAGGTGCTGAGCCTCGCGAAAAGCAGGAAGATAACGGAAGACGGGGTCTCCTTCCGCTCCCACATAGACGGAAGCGAGCATTTCTTCTCCCCGGAGGTCTCGATAGCCGTTCAGGAGGACCTGGGCTCTGACGTGATGATGTGCTTTGACGAATGTCCGGCCCATGATTCCCCCTACGAGTACATGGAGAAGTCGGTTTCCCTTACGACGCGCTGGGCGGGGCTCTGCAAGCAGGCGAGGCGGGATCCCTCCAGGGCCCTTTTCGGCATCGTGCAGGGAGGGGTGTACGAGGACCTTCGGGCGCGCTCGGCGGGCGAGCTTGTGGACATAGGGTTTGACGGCTACTCGATAGGCGGGCTGGGGATCGGCGAAGAAAGCGGGGCGACTTTTGAGATTACCGAACTCTGCGCCGGGCTTCTGCCCGAGGACAGGCTCCGCTACCTCATGGGCATCGGCAATCCGGGCGACATAGTGAGGGCGGTAGCTCTCGGAGTCGATCTTTTCGACTGCGTAATCCCGACCCGCAACGCCCGCAACGGCACTCTCTTTACAAGCCGGGGAAAAGTGGTTATAAAAAACTCCCGTTACGCGTACGACAGCTCGGCTCTTGATGAGGATTGCGGCTGCTACACGTGCGAAAATTTTTCAAGGTCGTATCTGAGGCATATATTCATGGCCGGGGAGATTCTCTCTCTTCAGCTGCTGACCCTTCATAACCTCTATTATTACTCCGAACTGATGAGAAGAATAAGAGAATCGATAAAAACCGGCACCTTCAGGCAGTTGTGCTCGGAACTCAGCGATGCTGAGGAGGAACAGTAATTGAAAAAACTAGCTTTTGCCGCTACTTCAGCCCTTTTTCTTTTATCATGCATGCCTCCCGGGACCGGGCAGGGAGGAACGGGGGGAACGCCGTTCTCGGCCATACTCCCGTTCGTTTTAATATTCGCCCTTTTTTACTTTCTTATAATAAGACCTCAGCAGCGCCAGAGCCGTGAGCGCAAGAAGATGCTCGCCGAGGTAAAAAGAGGCGACGGCATTGTTACCACCGGTGGCATATACGGCAGGGTGATAAACGTCGACGGGGACGACCTCACGGTCGAGATAGCTAAAGGCATCAACATAAAAATGGTCCGCTCCGGGATCTCGGAGAAGACCGATTCCGGGGCAGCTGAAGGCAAACCCAAAGGGGGCGGCTGATTAGATGAAAGGCGTGTCCCGTCTTTGGATTACCGTTATCGCTCTTTTCTCTTTTCTCTGCGTAATACTCCTTACGCCTACCTTCATGGGCGACAAGCTTCCCTCGTGGTGGGGAAAGGTTTTCTCAAGCAAGGGGATAAGCCTCGGGCTTGATCTTGAGGGAGGGATATTTCTTCTTCTGGGAGTGGAGACCGAAGAGGGCGTGGAGCAGGAAATGCTCATAGTCGAGGAGTCCCTGGTATCGAAATTCAGGCAGAACAGGATTCTCGTTAAGAACTCCTCTGTCTCGGACGGAACCCTCACGATCGGCCTTTTCCCGGGCGCGGATATGGACAAGGCGCTTGAGGTTGCGCGCGACGAGTTTGAAAAGGTGGCGAATATAAGTTCCGACGGCTTTCTGGTCAGGCTCTCGATAAAATCGTCCTACGTGGATGAGCTTGAGCGAAACTCAATAGAGCGGGTCCGCCACATAATAGAGAACCGCGTTAAGGATTTCGGCCTCGTCGAGCCGAGCATACAGAAATCAGGCGAAGACAGGATCCTGGTGCAAGTGCCGGGCGCTTCCAAAAAAGACAGGCAGAGAATAGTTAACCTGATCAAAAAGACGGCCGTTTTGGAATTCAAAATCGTAAGGGCGGCCGGGGCGTCGCAGGAGAACCTGCTCGCTGCCGCCGAAGCCGGGACCAAGAGGCAGCTCGCGGAAAAAGGTTTTGCCATCCACGAGGGAGACACCGGGAACGAGAACGAGAAGTTCTTCCTGACTGAAAGGCTTGCGAGCGTGACGGGGGAATATATCTCGGATGCCCGGATAACGTTTGACAATTACGGAAACCCCGCGGTCGGATTCACGTTCAGGGGGGAGGGCGCGAGCAAGTTCGGCAAGCTTACCGAGGCTAACATCGGCGAACGTCTGGCGATAGTTCTTGACGGCGTGATAAAGTCGGCTCCCACAATCCAGGACAAAATAACCTACCAGGGCACGATAACCGGCACTTTCACCACGGAGGAGGCAAAAGACCTCGCGCTTATCCTGAGATCAGGCTCCCTTCCGGTTCCCGTGAGGGTCGAGCAGGAAAGGACCGTAGGTCCTTCCCTGGGGCAGGACTCGATAGAGAAGGGGAGATTCTCCATGATCGTCGGCGGCATACTTGTTCTGGTGTTCATGGTCTTTTTCTACAGGATGCAGGGTGTTGTAGCGAACGCCGCGCTTGTGCTCAACATACTTTTCATAATGGGTTTTCTCTCCGCTTTCGGCGTTACGCTTACGCTTCCCGGCATAGCGGGACTCGTTTTGACGCTCGGCATGGCGGTTGACGGAAACATCATCATATTCGAGAGAATAAAAGAGGAACTCATGGCGGGCAAAACCGCGGTTCACTCGATTGAAACGGGATACGCGAGATCCGTCTGGACCATACTTGACGCGAACGTCACGACACTTCTTACGGCGCTTATACTTTTCTGGCTGGGCACCGGCCCCGTAAAAGGTTTTGCGGCAACGCTTTCAATCGGAATAGTGTCGACCGTTTTCAGTAACCTGATTGTGGCGAGAGTCTTTACGAACATGCTTTACAGAGACAAGAACCTAACGGAAGTAAGTATCTGAGGGTGCGCGAGTGCGGATTATAGGAAAACTGAGTTACGATTTTGTGGATAAGATGGGGGGTGCGATGCGTATTTCCATCGCGCTTGCGGTTATCTCCATCGCCTCCCTTCTGTATCACCAGGGGCCTAACTGGGGAGTAGAGTTCACCGGTGGAACGGAGATACATATAAAGCTCGCAAAGAGCCTTGAGACCCAGGTTCTCAAAGATGCGCTTGCCGAGAACGGCTTTCCCTCGGAATCGGTTCAGCGCTTCGGTCTTCCGGGCGACAACGAGCACCTGATACAGTTTGCGCCGGAACTTGCGACTTTTGACCAGATAGGAGATTTCCAGAAAAAGCTGGAAGACCTCTTCGCCACGTCAGAAAATTTCGAGGGAGCCTCCATCCAGAGGATAGACTACATAGGTCCCAGGGTGGGTAAGGAGCTCATAACCAAGGCCCTTTTATCCATACTGATTGCGTGCGTCGGCATACTCGCCTACCTGGTGTTTCGGTTTGAATTCGGTTTTGCCGTGGGGGCGGTTATCGCCCTTATTCACGATACCCTTATAACCGTTGGGGCCATATCGCTCGCGGACAAGGAGTTCACCCTTGCGATCGTAGCCGCGCTTCTGACAGTGATAGGTTATTCGGTTAACGACACAATCGTCATATTTGACAGGATAAGGGAGAACATGGGGAATTTCCCCGAAAAGGGCTTCAGGGAGCTTGTTAACGATGGAATAAGCCAGACGCTCTCGCGTACGTTGCTCACGGCTATAACGGTATTCATAGTACTCCTTCCGCTCTTTTTCCTCGGCGGCTCGGTAATACACGATTTCGCGTTTACCCTTATGGTCGGGGTCATTATAGGAACCTACTCGTCGATTTTCGTGGCGAGTGCCTTCGTGGTCTACTGGAGAAAAAGAAAGGCGGCCGGATAGAAGCCGCGCTTTGGCGGATGGCCCGTCAAAAGCTCCATCCGTGCTTTGATAATCGCTCCCATAACGGTTAAATATTTTCCGTTTTGTTTCTTAAAACACACAACTCGTTCATATTATGCAGGAAGCGCTTGAGCAGATAAGAAACCAGATAGGTTCTGATCTTGAGGGGGTCTCTACGGAAGCCGATCTCGTCAGGGTGAAGGCAGGCTACGTCGGGAAGAAGGGATCCCTCACGCAGCTTCTGAAATCCATGAAGGACCTTCCCGCTTCCGAGCGCCGCCAGGCGGGCATTCTCATAAACAGAACCAAGAAGGAAGTCGAGGAGCTGATCGAGAGAAAATCCGATGAGATAAAGCGCAGAGCGATGGATGAAAAGCTCCTTGAGGAGGCAACCGACTTCACTCTCCCGGGGCGTGGAATGCCAGTCGGAGCCAAGCATCCCATAACCCAGGTGATGGAGCGCATCGTCTATGATTTTGAGAGGATGGGATTTGAAGTCGCCGAGGGGCCCGAGGTCGAGCTTGATTACTACAATTTCGAGGCGCTTAACATACCGAAAAACCACCCCGCAAGGGACATGCAGGACACTTTCTACATAACCGATGACATGGTGTTGAGAACCCATACCTCGCCGGTGCAGATACGGATCATGCAGACCCAGCAGCCCCCCGTGAAGATAATAGCTCCCGGAAAGGTTTACCGGTGCGACAGCGACGTTTCCCACACCCCTATGTTCCACCAGATAGAAGGTCTTCTCGTTGACAAGGGGATAACTTTCGGAAACTTAAAATCCGTCATCATTCAGTTCGTCAAACTCACTTTCGGCGACGATACGAACGTAAGGTTCCGCCCGAGTTTCTTTCCCTTCACCGAGCCCAGCGCCGAGGTGGACATAGAGTGTCAGATATGTTCCGGCAACGGATGCAGGGTATGCAAGGGCACCGGCTGGCTTGAAATAATGGGATGCGGAATGGTCGACCCCGCGGTTTTCTCAAGCGTTAACTACAACACTGACATCTATTCGGGTTTCGCCTTCGGCATGGGGGTTGAGAGAATCGCCATGCTTAAGTACGGGATAAACGACATAAGGCTTTTCTTTGAGAACGATGTAAGGTTTTTGAGGCAGTTCGTATAGTTTTTAGGGGCGGCTGTCAGATGGGAATCGTTTTTTATGGTTCGCTTCATTTTACTATATAAAACCATCAAATTAGACAACATTTCGAAGTTTTGAAAATATTTCTCATATGAGAATGATCCGGATCAAACGTTAAGCAAAATTCGAGAGAACAGAAAGGAGAACATCGATGGGAATCAAACCTGATCACTGGATAAGGAAAATGGCGCTTGAGCACAAGATGATAGACCCTTTTGTAGAGGGGCAGGTAAGCAAGGGCGTTATATCGTACGGCCTTTCCTCTTACGGCTACGATATCAGGGTGAGCAACGAGTTCAAGGTGTTTACCAACCTTCACAGCGCCGTCGTTGACCCTAAGAATTTCGATCCCAACTCCTTTGTGGAGATAGAGAACGATTACTGTATAATTCCGCCGAACTCCTTCGCGCTCGCAAAAACCGTTGAGTATTTCAGGATACCCAGAAGCACCGTTACCGTGTGCGTCGGTAAATCCACTTACGCAAGGTGCGGGATAATCGTTAACGTCACCCCGTTCGAACCCGAATGGGAGGGATACGTGACGCTTGAAATTTCGAATACGACCCCCATTCCCGCGAAGATATATTCAAACGAGGGAATAGCCCAGGTGCTCTTTTTTGAGGGTGATGAGGAATGCCAAATTTCGTACGCGGACAAGAAGGGAAAATACCAGAAACAGACCGGCATAACGCATCCGAAAATTTCCCAGGGGTAGCATGACGGCCGGTGTTTTGCTGCTGATTTTAACGCCTTAAGAGAAAAGACCGGCAATCTGCACGCGCAGGTCGCTGAGCACCATCTTCAATGCGGGCGGATCCGGCACGATGTCTCCAAGTGAGCGTTCCCAGTCCCTGCCGACGAGGGCAAGCAAGCCGTCGTCAAAAAAATCCTCAGCGCCTGTGAACATGATGTTCTTTGCCGAGCACTTGTTCCGCAGGAAAGAACTGAAATCGGTAAAGTCCATGTCATCCCTGCGTGCGCTCAATATATGCCAGAGGTCATAGTAATCGCGAGCACGTGGTCTGACCCATCTGCTGCTTTTAAATCTGTCAACGTTTTGCAATACCGCCCGTAGTTTTTCCGCGACAACTTCTTCAAGGGAATATGTATTGATTTCCGCTTCGAGCGGTTCGTCGTAATGATGAATGATTTTTCGCCTTTGCTGGGGCCTGAGAATTTTTTCATCCATGGTGATTTCCACCATAATCCTGGTAAGCGGATAATTATGCCAAGGGAGGCGGGCCCGTATTTTGAAAGCTTCCTGATTTCCAGGGTGAGGGCGCCTTTCCTTATAGCGTTTACAGACAATATTCACGGGTTCTTTCAGGAGTCTCTGTTGAACGATCTCGCACGCTTCCCGAATGGAATTTTCCATGTTATCGCCTCTGGGCGTCGTGGGGAGTCCGGTAAAATCCAGGTCCTCGGAAAAGCGATAATCATCGAAATAACATTTCCTGAGAGCCGTACCCCCTTTGAAGACAAGGGTATCGGAAAGTGCCGGTACTTGGCTGATACCGGCGAGAATCCAGGAAAGCAGATAATCACGTTCGATAACATGCCACGGAATGCCGGTGGACTTGTGCGCCTGCGAAATAAGGGAGTAAGCTGATTTTACCATGAGTCGATGTTCCCGGGCAGATTTTCCTGTATCATCCAGCGGCTGTTGCACGGTCCCTTTCTCGGCCCCGTGGGATCAAGCTTGCGATAGCCCTTGACGGGCAGTTCCGCAAGTTCGCTGAATTCGGAAGAATCATATCCCCAGTATTCAAGAATCCAACCCAGTCGTTTTGCCGCCGCGCCGCTCAGTCGCAGAGCGTATTCGACTATGCGCTTGATATTCAGTCTGTCTTCTGTTTTGTTAAAGGCGTAAAGCACTTCCTCAAAGCCGCCGCAGTACTGCGGACGGCAGAGACCGTCCAGAAGGGTACGTTCCATATCCGTTATTGATACCAGAGTGTTGCCGATCAGTATTTCTTCCGTACCGAAGAAATGCTCGGGTTTCACCTGAATGAACCTGTATGAAGCGTTCCCGCTCTCATAACCCCTGTAGGACATTCCTCTGCCTTTAATCCCTCGAACGCGCGGGAAGGAACTTTCCGTGGTTGTCAGGACGAAAATCGTTCTCGGGATCTGTTCTGTCAAGCCGTGGTGATTCATGGCCAGCCAGTGAGAGATCGCCGCGGGGCTTGCCAGATTCATGGCAATCTCAAACTCGTGCACGGGAAAGATTCCAGGAACGGACAGTGCAAACAGCCCCCTGCGGATCGGGACTATCCAGTCATTTTGACGCAGGTGGTAAAGAGCTTCGCATAGGTACGAATCCTTGAGACCAACGCGGGGGGCCAGTTCCCGCGCCCGTTCTGTGGAGAATATCCTGTCTCCCTGGGAAGCCAGAAGCTTGACCAGTTCAATTCCGACCATGGACTTTTTTAGATTTCTTTCGGTGTTAATTTGATTTTCTCTAATTGTTACTTAATATAATCTATCATGTTTGATATAAATAATATGGCAAAAATTAGATAATGTCAAATTTTTGCCATATTAAATCTATTCCATAAAAACGCAAATTTACCTTCAAAAACATTATTCGTACAGCAGGTGATGTCTCTTGAAGTTCTGTGCGACTATGATGGTCTGAAAGAATTCAGTCAGAAATAATTAGATTTAAAAGAGCAACATCGTTTGTGGTTGACCGCACAATGGATTGTTATGGAGAAAATTTCTGATTTTTACTTAAACTGCCGGATATTACGGACTTTTTTCTTTTTTTCAGGTATCATAATAACCACGATATCTCTGACCGGGAGGTACTTGTTTTGAGCGAGTCTCAAGAATCCGAAACAATGGGCGAATTGCGGCAGAATAACGGTTACGGCGACGATTACACCGCCGAGCAGATAAAGGTTCTTCCGGGCCTTGAAGCCGTAAGAAAACGCCCGGATATGTACATAGGTGATACCAATTCCCGGGGATTTCACCACCTCGTGTTCGAGGTTCTCGATAACAGCGTGGACGAATCCCTGGCCGGCTTCTGCGGCAATATTTCCGTCACCGTGCACGTGGACGAGAGCATCACGGTTGAGGACGACGGAAGGGGAATCCCGGTTGACATCCACGAGGAGACGGGAAAACCGGCCGTTGAGGTCGTGATGACCATGCTCCACGCCGGGGGGAAATTCGACAGCAAGGTCTATCAGGTTTCGGGAGGGCTCCACGGCGTGGGTGTCACGGTGGTAAACGCGCTCTCAGAGAACCTCTCGATAGAGATAAAGAGGGAAGGGGATGTCTGGTACCAGGAATATGAAAAGGGAGAGGCGGTAAAAGACCTTAAAAACACCGGGAAAACGAAAAAAAGCGGAACAAAGATTCATTTTAAGCCCGATTCCGGAATATTCGAGGTTAGCGAGTTCAATTACGACATCCTCGCCCACAGGATAAGGGAGCTTGCTTTCCTTAACAAGGGTCTTCGTATCACCCTTAACGACGAGAGAACGGACAGGTCCCAGGAGTTTTTCTACGAAGGGGGGATCGTCGCTTTCGTCGAGGAGCTTAACCAGAACAGAAAAGCGCTTCATCCCGAGGTGATCTACGTCGCCGGAGAGAGGGACTCGACCGTGGTCGAAGTCGCCCTGCAGTATAACGACACTTACAGGGAAACCATATTCTGCTACGCGAACAACATAAACAACGTGGAGGGCGGAACCCATCTCTCGGGTTTCCGGACTTCTCTTACGAGGACCATAAACAGGTATGCCGAGGAGAAGAACCTTCTTAAGAATCTCAAGATGGCCATTGCCGGAGAGGACGTGAGGGAGGGTCTGGTGGCTGTTGTGAGCGTAAAGATCCCGGATCCGAAATTTGAAGGCCAGACCAAAACGAAGCTCGGAAACACTTCCGTAAGGGGCATCGTCGAGTCTTTGCTTAACGATAAGCTTCGGGTGTTCTTTGAAGAGAATCCCCCTGTGGCCAGAAGAATCGTGGAAAAAACGATAGAAGCCGCAAGAGCAAGGAACGCCGCGAGAAAGGCAAAGGAGCTTACTAGGAGAAAGAGCGCCCTTGAGTCCGGCGCGCTTCCCGGAAAGCTCGCCGACTGCCAGGAGCGCGACCCCGAGAAAAGCGAACTTTACATAGTCGAGGGGGAGTCGGCGGGCGGATCCGCGAAACAGGCAAGAGACAGGCACAATCAGGCCATTCTGCCGCTTAAGGGGAAAATCCTGAACGTCGAGAAGGCTAGGCTTGACAAGATGCTTGCCAACGAGGAAATCCGCACCACGATCACCGTTCTGGGCACCGGGATAGGGGAGGAGGAAGGCGACTTCGACATATCGAAGATACGCTACCACAAGATAATACTGATGACCGACGCGGACGTTGACGGATCGCACATAAGGACTCTTCTTCTCACGCTGTTTTACCGCTATTTCAGAGAAGTAATAGAAAAGGGATATCTCTACGTCGCGCAGCCTCCTCTGTACCTTGTGAGAAAGGGAAGAAAGGAAACTTATCTCAAGGACGATCAGGAATACGAGGAACTTCTCGTCAAGCTCGGAGTCGAAGGCCTTGAAATCGCCTCTGGAGGCACAAACGGTCACGCAAGGCAGATCAAGGGACAGAAGCTTTTCGATCTCGTGCAGAAAGCCATCAGGTACGGGAAACTTCTTGACCGCATGAGCAGGTGGGGGAGAAATAGGGGGATAGTTGACGGTTTCGCCAGAAGAGTCGATCTCGGCAAGACCAACCTCAGGATTGGCAACGAAGCCTCCCTGGATGCTCATCTTGTCGGAATAAAGCAATGGCTCGAAGAGAGCTATCCCGACATAGTTGATCTTGACTGGACGCTTGGAGAAGACACGGAACATAATTCAAACAGCATCGAATATGACTTCAGGGAAAACGGAAGGGTAAGCTCCTGCCTGATTGATTTTAACTTTCTCGCCTCTCCCGATTTCAGGGAGCTCAGGAAGCTTGCCGAGTCGCTTAGCCCGCTCTGGGACTCTGCCTGCCATATAGTTGATAACAGCGAAGAAAAAGAGATTGGAAGTCTCGAGAAGTTCGTTGAACTCATCATGGAAAGGGGGAAGAAGGGTCAGTTCATACAGAGGTATAAAGGTCTCGGGGAGATGAACCCGGAGCAGCTTTGGTCAACTACCATGAATCCCGAGAACAGGGTGCTGAAACAGGTTCAGGTTGACGATGCTGTTGAAGCGGACGAGATATTCTCGAAGCTCATGGGTGATCAGGTAGAACCCAGAAAAGAGTTTATTGAATTAAACGCTCTTAGGGTCAGCAATCTGGATATCTGATAGACCGAACTGGGAGTTGTATGGGAAGGGAACTATCAGTTCTATAGACCAGAATCGTTGCAAGCCCAAATGAAAATATCTCAGAACACCCTAACTCTTCCGCCCAATATCGGGCGGACCATCGTCAGAAAAAGTGCCCTAATAGCTTGCCCGCTATTAGGAACGGATAAATTTATCAAGTTTTGCAAGGACCGAAGCCTGCCGCTAAATCGAAAGCGTTTGATTGGGCTGGAACGACTTGGGCTATTTGCACCGGTCTACCGAGTACGAACACCGCCACGAGCAAAGCGATCTTTCGTGCTTCTATCTATAAAGGAGAATGACTGGTTTAGGAAAGGGTGGGCTTGGGACACGACCTCCATCCAAGATTCCCATACTGTTCCTGACACTAAAGACCAGAATCAAGAGGGCTACTACTCAATCTTTCAGCTTGCGCACCTCGACTTCATCTTGAACAGCATGACTCTTTCTGTGCATATGGACGGTTTTCTGGAAACCAAAGAGACAAGAGATATAGACTGGAATAAGAATGGCAAGAAATGGATGGAGATCTTTGAAGACAGCGCAAACATGCTACGCGAGCATGAGCACCGTCGCAGTCGGGCTTTGCTCTGCCAGTTCATTTCGAATCGCTACTATCCCTACACTCAGAGCGATCAACGCACTGGGAAAGTTTCTGTTAAGTTATACGTGGACAGATGGATTATTGTTAATCCAATGAACTGGGATTGGGAGGAATATGCCCGTTGCTGGAAACCGCGTCAGACCGAAAAGCTATTCCAACTTACCGCTGAGAAGTTGCGTCGTGCTTATGAGGGGTTGGCGGTCATGCAAGAAAGCTGTGATCCGATGGCGCGCTGGTATCAGTTAATCCAATTTATACCCATTAGAGAGCGGAACAAGTTAAAAGGTAATGCACTCAAAGCCGAGGCATTGCGTACTGGTGCACATATGCTACGACTTTTATATAAAGATCTGTATGGTGATAACCTACCACATCCGAACGAAGTTACTGGCACCATAATCAATCATGTGCCCGAACTGGAAGTCCGTCGTGATACGCGACGTTATTTGGAGTTTGTTGCGAACCGTTATGGTGTAAACCCTCAACCCAAATTATGCCTGCTTGTTGAAGGTCCTTCAGAGGAACTAGTGATCCAGAGAATATTCGATAGTTATTTTGGAGCGCATCCTGGTAAATTCGGGATCGAAATCATTCCTCTCGGTAGTGTGGATAATGCCACTGGTGGGAGACAAGACCGATACCGTGCGATATTACGTCTCGTGGACTATCTGCATCATAATCAGACATTCACATTTCTCATTCTCGATAATGAAAACTATGCGAAACGACTGAAGAACGCAGCAAAAGAGGCGAAGTCGATCCATGGAATACGTCGATATGTTACCCGGGGGGAATACATCAAGATTTGGTGTCAATCGTTTGAACTGGATAATTTTTCAGCAACAGAGGTCGCTGCAGCTCTTAGCGTGGTGGCACAGGATCGAGCATGCTTTACTCGTTCAGAAGTTATTACATGTACAAAGGACAAGAATCCGAATGCTCGCTTGAGTGAACTTTATAAAAAGAAGACCGGTGGAGGACTTTCGAAGCTTAAATTGGCGGAGCAGTTGGTCAATAGAATGCTGGACAAGAAATCGCAAAGAAAAATCAATAACCGCCCGCTTGTGAAAACATTGGAGCGGGTAACTAAGTTGGCCGCGCGCAACCCCTTCCCTACGATGCTTGATGTCTGGGAGCGGAATCAGTCTTCTAAACTTCTTTCCAAGAGAGGACGTTAAATCATTTGGAAATTATATACTAAAGGATTCCCGAAACGATAAGAAAACTTATGAGAAGCAGGTTAGCTACTGCTAAGGGGAAAAGCCTCTTCCAGCCGAGGCCCATTACCTGATCATATCTGAACCTTGGCAAAGTCCATCTTACCCAGATAAACAGGAAGAGTAAGAAAAGGACTTTGCCGATAAAGACAGCCGGCGGCAGATACCAATGTGTGTTGATATCAATGCCGAACCACCCTCCGAACGGTAAGGGATACCAACCACCCAAAAACAAACAAGTTATCATGCACGAAGCAACTATCATATGAGTATATTCAGCCATGAAGAACATTGCAAATTTCATACTGCTGTATTCGGTGTGATAGCCGGCGACTATCTCGGGCTCGGCTTCCGGCATATCAAACGGGAGCCTGTTGGTTTCGGCAAACGCGGAAACTACGAAAACCACAAAGCCTATAAAGGACGGGATTAGGAACCACATCTGCTCCTGCGCTTCGATTATGTCCCCTAGGCGAAGCGATCCCGTTATGGCGATTACCCCCAGTATGGACAGGCCCAGAGCGAGTTCATAGCTTATCATCTGCGCTGCGGCCCGAAGTCCTCCTAGAAGAGAGTACTTGCTGTTAGAACCCCACCCGCCGAGCACCACGCCGTATACGCTGAGCGAACTTATTCCGAGCACGTAGAGAAGGCCGATGTTTATGTCGGCTATCTGGAACCTTATGAACACGGGATCCTGGAGAAATCCGAAGAGGTCCGTGTGAACCCCCTTTCCTATGGGAATCACTGCGAGAGCCGCAAGGGCCGTGACGAGCGCGAACGCCGGGGCCATTATATACATGGTCTTGTTCGCTTTCGGGGGAATAATGTCTTCTTTGAAGATGAACTTGATGCCGTCTGCAAGAGGCTGGAGCAGTCCCGAGGGTCCAACCCTGTTCGGTCCGTAGCGGTCCTGTATGAAGGCGCTTAACCTTCTTTCCGCGAAGGTTAGATAGGCAACAACCGTCAGGACGACGAAAAAGACAAGCGCTATCTTTGCAACCGCTATTGATATCAGAAGTGGAGTCATCTGCCCGCGCCGTGTTCAAGAACTTTTCCGACGGTACCTATCCTGTCATAGCTAATCCCCCCGTATCCGGGGATCTTGAGGCTTATGTCATCCATCACTTCCGACGCGGAGCCGTAGCTGAACAGGGTCTTGTCGAGCCGCTCCCCAATCATGCACAGTATTTCGCATGCGGACTTAGCATTCCCGGGAGGAGGTATGGCCTTTCTTATCCTCTGAACCCGTCCGGCGTCGTTCGTGAAAGTCCCGTTTTTTTCATAGGGACTTGCCGCTGGAAGTATTACGTGAGCGTGTCTCGCGGTCTCGGTGAGTCTGTAGTCGATGACGGCAAGGAAGCTGATTTTCTCAAGAGCCCGGGAAAGAGCGTACTTCTCGTGGCCTGAAACCATCTCGAACAGGTCCGCCTCGATGACTACTAGCGTATTGATCCTGCCGGCAAGCAGCGAGTCAATCGTAGCTTTCGTATCGTCTCCGTTTGCCTGCGTCATGAAATTCCTGGCTCCGGCGCTGTTTGGATACGGGTCGTTGCTTACGAGATCGAATTTTTTCTCTATTTCCTCGGTTCCCACGGCGCAGATTACCAGGCAATCTCCAAGTGTGGACGAAAGCTTCGCCGCGAGAAACATTTCCTCATTTGTAAGCCTGGCCGATCCCGCAATCGCACAGGTGCCCGCGCCGCCTGACTTTATTCCAGAGAGCCTGGCCCCGACGCTGTTAATCGCGTTTTCCCAGGAGGCTATCTCGTAGTCCCCGTCACTTTTCATTATGGGGTCTTTAAGTCTGGTCGACTTCTGGACCTTCTTGTAGTCGAATCTTCCCCTGTCGCATATCCAGTGTCCGTTAACTTCCTCGTTTATTCTCGGGCGTATGCGGGAGACTTCTCCTTTTCTCGGATCGACGCCCACGGTAATGTTGCACCCGGTGCTGCAGAGAGAACACACGGAGTCTGTGAATTTCATGTACCAGACCCTCTCTTCGTGAAGGTTGTCTTTGGGGAGCAGGGCTCCGACCGGGCAGATGTCAATCACGTTTCCCGCAAGTTCATTATCGAGCGTTTTCCCGGGGAAAACGGAGATTTTCTTCCGAAAGCCTCTTCCGGTGGTCCCAAGTTCGTGGGTTTTCGTTACCTCATCCGTGAAGCGCACGCATCTGGTGCACATGATGCACCTGTTGGCGTCGTACATTATGCGGTCGCTCAGGTAGCTTTTCTGCCTTACCTTCTTGTTCTCGGGACCGCCGACCCTGCTGTAGCCGGGACCGTGATCGAAAGTGGTCATCTGGAGCGGGCATTCCCCTCCCTTGGCGCATATGGGACAGTCAAGCGGGTGGTTTATCAGAGTGAACTCAACGGCTGCTTTTCTGGCCTCAAAAGCTTTTTCGGTGTCCGTCTTGACCACTAGGCCGTCTCTTACGGTCGTGTTGCACGCGGGGAGTACCTTGGGAACGCCTTCCACTTCCACAAGGCATTGCCTGCACTGGGCGACCACGCTCAGCGAAGGGTGATAGCAGAAATGAGGGATCTCTATCCCGGCCACCGCGGCAGCCTGGATGACGTTTATTCCGTCGTCCACATCAAGTTCAATTCCGTCGATGGTTATCTTGGGCATAGAGAGGACTCAAGGGAAAAGCGATTAGCGTAAATATTATCAGAGAAAGTGCTTTTGACAAGTCAGACGTTTTCGTCCTTTTTGGGTGTCTGAAACTTGGTTTTCTCGTCCATATCGTCTTCAAATTCTATGTTCTTTTTTATATCGTCCTTGGCTCTTTGAAGCTCTCTTATCCCCCTGCCAAGGGTTCTTGCGACCTTGGGCAACTCCTTGGGCCCCAGAACCACAAGTGCGATGAAAAGTATTATGAGTAATTCAGCTGTGCCGAGTCCGAACATCGTTTCTTTCTCCCAGTGTCTAATATAACCAAAACCGGAAGACTAAGTGGCGGTTTTGTTAATTTTTTTTACGGGAGTCCTTATAAGTAGTACTAAGAAGGCCGTTGTAAAAGACGCCGCCATCGCCACGATAAGGGATTTCTGGTAGCTCTGGGTCATGTCGAAGAGAAGTCCGGAAACAAGGGGGCCGCTGATCGCGGCGAGGGAGAATCCGGTGCCAAAAATACCGAAGATGCTTCCAAGTGACTTAAGACCGTAGAATTTTCCAAGTATAGTCGGAAACATCGGCACCCACCCGCTGTAGAAAAGGCCGAACAGAAAGCCGAACAGGTAAAGCGACCATACCTCCGCGACCGACAGAATGAGGATTATGGATGTTGCCTGGAAGAAATAGCAGACAAACAGTATGCGCACGTCGCTTATGAAGTTGGTCACGACTCCCGAGAAGAAAATCCGCCCGATAATGCTTCCAACCCCTATGAAGGCGGGTGCCCCTGCCGCGACGAGAGGGGATATTCCCGCTTCTACGGAGAAGTTAAAAAGATGTACGATAATAATGAGAAAAGTGTTAAACCCGAAGAAAAACGCGATGTACATAAGCCAGAAGCTTGAGTGTGAAAACGCTTCCTTTGCGCTCCAGTCAGAAGCTCCCGTATCTTTCGCCGCATCCTCAGAGTTCTCTCCGTACGGTCTGAGTCCCATTTCCTCGGGACGGTTTTTCACCAGAAGCGCGGAACACAGTATCGCGGTAAAAATTACAGAGAGGTAAACAAGGGCGCGCTCGTAACCGAATGATTCTATAAGCCAGGTGGTAAGCGGGTTTACCACCAGACCGCTTACAGGAACCCCCGCCGTGGCGATTCCTATTGCAAGCGCCCTTTTCTTAACGAACCACCTGCTGATGACGGTGACGGGCAGTATGTAGAGAAACCCGTCTCCTATTCCCACCATCACGCTGTAGGTCAGGTAGAGTTCCCATGTGGTTTCGGCATAAGCTGAAAGAAGAAAGCCGAATGCTCCTACAAGTCCTCCAAAGAAGGTTAGGTACCTCGCGTCGTGGGTGTCTATGAGCCTTCCCGCGAACACGAATGAAAAGGCCATGCAGACGCATCTCAGGGAAAAAAATGACGATCCGACGGTATTTGAGAGACCGAAAGCTTCGTTCAGGTAAGGGAGAAATATCCCGAACGAGTAGAGAACCATCCCGTCAAGCGTTATGAGCAGGTGTCCTGCTATGACTATGACCCATCCGTAAAAAAATCTGTTTCTAAGCATAGGTTTTTCGGTTGGAAACGGAATTTCGCCGCCGCGGGCGAATCAGAGAAGTTTCCGAAAATCGTCGTGTCCCCGAAGGTCGGCGAGTGTTTTGAGGGGAAACGTTTTTTCCTCTCCGGTTCTCATATTGCGAAGCGAAAAGACTTTTTTCCGAAGCTCGTCCTCTCCGATAATTACGGAGTACGCAGCCCCGGTTCTGTTCGCTTTTCTCATCTGGCTTTTCAAGCTTTTGTTTTCGTATTCGGTCTCGACCCGCATGCCCTTTTTTCTCAGATCGTCGGCTATCCTCGCCGCCTCTCCTCTGGCTTCATCCCCGATGTGGATAATGCACACGAGCTGTTTTCTCCCCGGAGCGTTCCTCCGCGTCCCGGTTTTCTCAAGCAGAAGCAATATTCTCTCAACCCCCATCGCGAATCCCACGGCGGGTGTTTCCGGTCCTCCCATCCGCTCCACTAGGAGGTCATATCTTCCCCCCGCGGCCACGGCGTTTTGGGAACCGAGTTTGTCAGTAGTTATCTCGAAAACCGTGTCGGTGTAGTAGTCAAGCCCTCTCACTATCCTTGGGTTAAGCTTGTAGGGTATGGATTTCTCGCCGAGAGAGTAGGTAAGCGCGTCTAGATGCTCGCTGCTTTGCTCGGAGAGATAATCCCGGATCGAGAAGGGAATCTCGGACGTTATCTCACGGCATGTTCTGGTTTTGCAGTCAAGTATGCGGAGGGGGTTAGTGCCGAGTCTGTTCTGGCAGTTCTCGCAAAGGGAGTCCTTCTTCGGGGAGAGAAACCCGATAAGGGCCTCTTTGTACCGCTCGCGTTCAGCGGGCTTTCCTATCGAGTTAAGCTCAAGTTCCACATGATCTGAGAGCCCAAGTTCCGTAATCGCAAGCCAGAGCATCGCGATTATCTCCGAATCCGCAAGGGGGTCTTTGGAGCCGAAAAGCTCGGCTCCTATCTGGTTAAAGCTTCTCTGCCTTCCTTCTTGGGGTTTTTCATGTCTGAACATCTCTCCCAAGTAGTAAAGCTTCGTCACGGGCGATTTTCTGTAAAGGGAATGTTCGATAAATGCCCTTACGACTCCCGCCGTTCCCTCGGGTCTCATCGAAACCCACTCTCCCCCCTTGGTCTCAAACGTGTACATCTCCTTCTGGACGATGTCTGTGGTATCGCCGAGCCCCGTTGAGTAGACCCCGGATAGTTCCAGAATCGGAATGATTATCTCGGAAAAACCGAAGCGTTCGAACACTTCCTTGGCTCTGCTCTCTACGAGTCGCAGTTTTTCCGTTTCGGGGTGAAATATGTCTTTGAATCCGTGAAGACGGGCCGCTTTCATAGTACGTTTTCCCGGGGGAGCAGTTATCACCGCAGGTTGGTTAAGGTTATACGCTCTTCAGTCAAAAATAAAGTTTCCGCTACAGAAGAGAGCCCTTCTGTATGACTTGGGATGGTGGGGCCGGCGAGTACTGCTGAGAGGACTGAAATCTCTGGGAAATCGGTGTTTTCAACCAACCTCCTGAAGCTGTTCTCCCAACCCCTTTGCGGACAATACGGGCTTGTTGCCGAGGGAGTTAATTCGTATTCACTTCTTCGCCTTCAAAATTAAGATATATTGTCGTTGGTACACCCTGAGCATCGTATGTATTAACCGCGTAGAGTCCGTCCGTTATATCTCCGTATTGATCAAGGTTGATCGGACCCGAAATTCCTTCGTAGTCAATGTCGTCGTTAACCGTGGTTTCGTCTGTAAGCGCTGCGGCGCAGGTAGCGTAACTGTGGCACTTTGTTCCGCCTCTCGTGACCTCCTGGACTTCGGAAACATAAACGGAGGGATCATTGCTTCCGGCGCTTAAAGCCGCAAGCCTCAGTATCACCACCGCGTCGTAGGCGTGCGCGGCATAATCACTGAAATTGAACCGTTCTTTGAATTCCTCAAGCCTTTGGCCTAGAGGTGGGGTTGAGATTACCTGCTTGAATCCTGCGATCTCGCCGCTCTCCTTCTCCACATGCTGGAAAAGGGCGTCGTCAAACGTGAGCCCGTCCCCGAAGTAATATCCGACTCCGTCGGAAATTGCGGAGGAATCAAGCAATCCCCTGACTATCGGCCCTCCCTCGACATTAAAAACAAGCAACACTATGGACTCTGCCTTGATTTCCTCTACTGCACCTTCAACCTTTAAAACAACATCGGCCGCCCGCTGCGAGACCGTGGCGTCATCTGCGTCATCCGGGAAATCGGCGGTGTCGTAAGGGATGGTTTTGGCCTGTCTGCCATCAGACATTATTCCTTCTCTGGTATCTGCCGCAAGGCTTTTTCCCCATGCGTCATCACGATACACTATGACCGTGTTGCCCTGGGACTGTTTTGCCAGTATCGGTGCCTGAAAACGATCAGAGGGGGCTACTCTGAAGAAAAAAGGCTGATCGCCTCTCTCCACGACCTTTTCGTTTTCAGTTGTAAGTTCAACGGAAGTGGCCGAAGGTGAGATGCCGACCATTTCATTTTCACCCAGAAAAGGATGAATAGACACAGAGTCCGAAGAGTATGAAGGCGCCACCATGCCGTGGATGCCCATTTCAAGAAGCTGCTCAGCGCTTGCGGTCACTTGGGATGCTCCCGCCTGAAAAGAGTTTCCGCTTATGATCTCTGTATTTCCCCCCGCCTTGTTAATGTCTTCTTTGGCGAGATTCACGGCTTCTATAAGAGAACCGTTAAACCCTTCGCCTTCAGCGAGAAGCGTTCCTATGCAGAAAGCTTCCGCGCAGTCCACTTTTGCCTCGTCTTCGTCATCAAGGCACCCCGAAGAGAATATTCCCATAAAAACCAAAAGCAGGGCAGAACCTAAAATGCTTAGTTTTTTCACGACCATATACCTCCAATTGAAATACGAATTGTGCGTCACCGAATCTCCGGTCCGCTGATATGCCTTATTATACAACAAAACAGAACTAAGCGGTTGAATTCTTTGCGGTGATTTATCACTGAAGAAAAGCCTCTTTTCGTTTAATGCTTCGGGAAAGGAAGGGGTTATTCGTTTATAAGTTTTTCTTCGAACTCGCCTATGGGGATTGCGGCAAGGGTTTCTATATGGATTGTGCCCCTTGAACCGAGTTCTATTACGATTTTCGTGATCGTCTCGTTATCCGGAGCTTCCACTATGTTAACAAAGTCGTAAGGACCGAGCGCCGCGTACTGGGCTTCAACCTTGGCGCCCATCTCCTCAAGCTCCCTGTTGACCTCGTTTATCCTCTCGGGCCTCATCTTTATGGTCCTTCTGCCCTCGTCGGTGAGGTTGCTAAGCATGATGTATTTGCCCATTTTTCGCGCCCGAGCCCGGAACTCAGTCAGTCCAGGGTCTTGTCAAGTACCTTTTCTATTTCGCTTTTCGGGACGGCGCCGACTATCTGCTCGGTGACCTCTCCGTTTTTAAAAACTATCAGCGTGGGAATGCTTCTTATGCGGAAGTTCATGGTTGTCTGGGGGTTCTCGTCCACATTTACCTTTCCCACCTTAACGCTGCCTTCGTAGTCATTGGAGATCTCCTCGATGACGGGGGAAAGGGCTCTGCAGGGACCGCACCAGGGAGCCCAGAAGTCGACCAGGACGGGAACTTCGCTTTCCATTACTTCCTTATCGAACGTGGAATCTACTACTTCAACTATGTTTGAGGATGCCATTTAATCTCCTTTGGGGCTTTTATGCCTATATGCTAATACCAATTTGGAATAATACAAGAATGAGGATAGAAGATGTTTCTCGTTTATAGTGCCGGTTGTTGAGTCATGTATAATTTGAAAGGTTTCAGAACGCACACGTGGCGTCCCTCGCATTTAAAACGGTATGGCAGGTTTTTGCGGCGTCCTGAAAGAGATGTTCCGATATATGGAGAATGAACTGTGGTTATACGAACAAAAATCTTTCTGCTTTTTTTATCTGTCTGTATTTTTCCAGGATTCTCGCTCGCTCAGCCTCCTGACGCTCCGGTAGTGGTATCCGCGGTAGTTGAGAGGGAGGTGAGCAAGCCGCTCAGGCTTGTCGGCGCGACATTTCCCGCGAGAAAATCCGTCATATCGAGCGAGGTCGAAGGAGTCGTCGGGAAAATAAACGCCGAGGAAGGCCAGTACGTAAAAAAGGGCGAGACCCTCGCCGAGATAAAAAACGACAAGATCCGCTTCGCCCTTGAGCGGCTTAAGAACGAGAGAAAGGAAGCCCTCGCGAGAGCCGAGCTTTCGGAAAAAGATTTTGCAAGAATGAAAGAGCTTTACGACAAGGGAATTGTTTCCGACGGAGATTTTGACAGGGCGAGGACCCAGAGGGAGTCCGGCCGGGCCGGGCTGCTCAGTCTCGAGAGCCGTATCGAAATCGCCGAATACGATCTTGCGGCGTCGAGAATCGCCGCTCCTTTTAACGGCTACGTGACCAAGCACCACGCCGAAGCGGGACAGTGGCTCGGTCTCGGGGACAAGGTGGTTTCCTTTGTTGATATAGACACGATAGAGGTAATGGCGGGGGTGCCCGAGAGGTATATAGACGACATAAGCGAGGGCATGGAGGTCGAGGTCATACTGCCCTCCCACGATCTGCTGACCGTTCCCGCAAAAATCTCTTCAGTTATCCCGGACGCGGACCCGATAACCGTATCCTTTCCGGTAAGGGTGATGCTTGAGAATCCGGATCATACGATAAAATCCTCAGCTTCCGCCATAATCATGGTAAGGATCGGCAAAACCGAGAAAATCAAGCTCGTACCGAAAGATTCCATAGTCAGGTCCCCCCAGGGCTCTAAGGTCTTTGCCGTGAGGGAGGGCCTCGCGCATCCGGTACCGGTGGAAGAAAAGGGCTGGTATGAGAGTTTCACTCACGTTGAAGGGGGAATAAGCGTCGGCGAGAACGTGGTCGTAAGAGGAAACGAGAGACTAAGGCCCATGCAGAAAGTCAGGATCACTGACACCATAGAGCAATGAATCTTGTCGAGACCTCTATAAAAAATCCCGTAACCGTAGCCGTCGGCGTTATATTCCTCGTTATTTTCGGGGTTATCTCGCTTTTCAGGATTCCCGTTCAGCTTACCCCGGACGTCGAGACGCTCAGGGTTACCGTGAGCACCTTCTGGAGAGGGGCAAGCCCCTTTGAGATGGAAAGCGAGGTGGTAAACGAGCAGGAAGACGAGCTCAGGGGAATAACGGGACTCAGAAGACTTGACAGCGAGAGCTCGGAGAACTCCTCCGAGGTAATACTCGAGTTTGAAGTTGGCGCCGACATTGACTCCAAGGTGGTCAAGGTGTCGAACAGGCTTGACCAGGTAAAGGAATACCCGGACGAGGTCGAGCGGCCCGTGATAACCACCGTCGACCCCAGAGCAAACGCCATGGCGTGGTTTATCCTGAAGCCTCTTCCTGACAATCCCGCTGATATAAATCTCTACTACGATTTCGCGGACGAGATAATCCGCACCAGGCTTGAGAGGGTTCCCGGAGTCGGCGCCTCAAACGTGTTCGGCGGAAGGGAGCGGCTTATAGAGGTTCTTTTCGACCCCGCCGCGCTTGCCAAGAGGAATATTACGATAGCTGGGCTTGCCGCCTCCATTGACAGGGAGAATGAGAATTTCAGCGCCGGTTCCTTTAACGAGGGTAAAAGGCAGTATATCGTTCGAACCGTCGGAGAGTACAGAACCACGCGGGACATAGAAAACATAGTAGTGGCTACCGCGCAAAGCGGTCTTCCCGTTTACCTGAGGGACGTTGCCACTGTCCGCCTCGGGTACGAGGACCCGGGCTACACCGTGAGGCAGAACGGAGAGCCCTGCATTGCCGTTAACGTGCTTCGCGAAAGCGGGGCGAACTCAATAGAGGTTAAAGAGGGCATCTTTGCGGCCGTTGAGGAACTGAATGAGGGAGTCCTCAAGGAAAACGGACTTCGCCTCCGGAATGTCTACGAAGAGACCGGGTACATAAAAAACGCGATAAAGCTCGTGAGGGGAAATCTTATTATAGGCGGCGTGCTTGCCATAACGGTTCTTCTTCTTTTCCTGAGAAGCGCGAGCAGCACGATGATTGTGGCAATCGCCATACCGTCAAGCGTCATAGGGACTTTCATAGTTTTCGAGGCGCTCGGGCGCACCATAAACGTGGTCAGTCTCGCGGGGATGAGCTTCGCCGTCGGCATGGTCATAGACAACTCGATCGTGGTTCTTGAAAACGTGTACCGCCACATGCAGATGGGAAAATCGAGGATGAAGGCAGCCTATGACGGCACGACCGAGGTCTGGGGGGCGGTGCTTGCAAGCACCCTCACCACGGCCGCCGTGTTCATTCCGATCATGTTCATTCAGGAGCAGACGGGACAGCTGTTTCGCGACATAGCCATAGCGATCAGCGTCTCCGTCATACTTAGTCTTCTTGTTTCCATAACCGTCATACCGTCTGCGTCTTCAAAGTACCTCTCCGCGAAGGGCGCGGAATCTCTTGAGCGCCTTCGTATCATGTCGCGGCTGTCCGGTTTCGCGGGAAGGGTATCCGGCTTTATAAACCGCTTTACCGAGGAGATAATGACAAGCGTCAGGAAAAGAGCGGTTCTCGTGGGTTCCTTCACCCTCTTGTCAATAGTGCTTATAATCGCCGTTTTTCCCAAGACCGAGTACCTGCCCACGGGAAACAGGAACCTGCTTTTCGGGATACTTATACCGCCTCCCGGATACAATGTCGAGGAATATACGTCCATCGGAAAGCAGCTCGAGGCTGATCTCGAACCCTACATGAACGGAAAGACCGCGACCGGGAAAGATCTCCCGCGGATAAAGAATTTCTTCTATGTCGCGAGGGGAAAACAGATTTTCATGGGCGCGGTCGCCGAGAACAGAAAGGAACTCAAGAAACTTTTTCCCGTTCTTCAACAGGCCCTATCCAAGGTCCCGGGAACGTTCGGCGTGATAATTCAGCCCAGCATCTTTAACGCCAACATAGGCGAGGGGAGGTCGATAGACGTTAACGTCACGGGAGATGATCTGGATGAGATACTGAGGACCGCCAGGAGCGTGTTTTTCATGTCCATGGAGAGCATTCCCGGGGCGCAGATAAGACCGATTCCGAGCCTTGATCTCGGAAACCCCGAACTCAGGATCATTACTGAACGGGAGGCGGCTTCCCGGGTCGGGATCACCAACAGCGAGCTCGGGTTTACCGTGAGATCCCTGATAGACGGAGTCCAGGCAAGCGAGTTTAACCTCGAGGGACAGGAGGTCGACATAGTCTTGCGGGCGGAGCAGGATTTCTCCGAGAGAACTCAGGATATAGAGAACATAATGATCACTTCTCCGAGCGGGCAGGTAATTACCGTGGGAGCCCTGGCCAGGGTCAGTCTTGAAAACGGCCCGGAGCAGATAAATCACTACGAAAGACAAAGGGTGATAACGATACAGATAACTCCTCCTGAGGAAATTGCGCTTGAGGAGGCGATAGAGACCGTTAACGACGATATAATCTCCGTGCTTCGGCAAAGCGGCCAGGTGGGGGAGCGGACCGGTTTTGTCCTTGCCGGGACCGCGGACAAGCTCGCGACGGCAAAAGACGCGCTTCAGTGGAACTTTCTCCTGGCCGTGGTGATATCGTTTCTGCTGATGGCGGCTCTTTTCGGAAGTTTTCTCCATCCGCTTGTTATTCTGGTCACGGTTCCGTTTGCCTCCCTCGGAGGGTTCCTCGGGCTTTTTATCCTTAACCTGTTCACGTACCAGCCGCTTGATATACTGACGATGCTGGGCTTTGTTATTCTCATAGGGATAGTCATTAACAACGCCATACTCATAGTTCACCAGGCGCTTAACAACATCCGGGCGGGAATGGAGCAGCAGGCGGCCATACGCGAATCGGTAAGGGTGAGGATAAGGCCGATCTTCATGAGCACCCTGACGAGCGTGTTCGGCATGCTTCCCCTTGTGCTTGCCCCGGGGGAAGGCTCTGAGCTCTACAAGGGACTTGGAAGCGTCGTGGTCGGCGGACTTGTTCTCTCCACGGTCTTCACCCTGTTTCTGATCCCTTCGGTTTTCAGCCTCATGCTCGAGTTCCGAAGAAGGCCCTCCTTCTTATGAAACCGGTTTTGTTTGTGGCATAATAAATTCCCTAACTGAAATTGACGATTATCTGGAGGGAATCTTAAATGGCTAAGACGAAATACAGGGTGGAATCCGACTCGATGGGAAAGATGAAAGTTCCCTCGGACGCTTATTACGGGGCGCAGACGGCAAGGGCGGTTGAGAACTTTCCCGTGAGCGGACGCACTCTTCCAAGGGAATTCATAAGGGCGATGGGTCTTGTGAAACTGGCCGCCGCCCATACAAACTCAGAACTCGGGTTCTTGAAGAAGGGTGCCGCGCGGGCCATAGCGAGGGCCGCGCAGGAGGTTGTCGACGGGAAGCTTGACGATCATTTCGTGGTGGACGTTTTTCAGACGGGTTCTGGCACCTCGACCAACATGAACACGAACGAAGTGATAGCCAACAGGGCGACCGAGATACTTAAGGGAAAGACCCGGGTGCATCCGAACGACCATGTGAACATGGGTCAGTCAAGCAATGACGTGATCCCCACGGCCATGCATGTCTCTTCTCTTGAGGCGATAGAAAAGGATCTTATACCGTCGCTTGAGTATCTTCGCGACGCATTCTCGAAAAAGGCAAAGGAGTTTGATTACATAGTAAAGATAGGACGCACCCACCTTATGGACGCTACCCCTATACGGCTCGGCCAGGAGTTCAGCGGGTACGCGAGCATGGTCGATCACGGGATCTCGAGATTAAAGGGGATAAGAAACGACCTTTCGGAACTCGCCATAGGGGGGACCGCGGTCGGCACGGGGATAAACACCCACAGGGATTTCGGAAAAAAGGTGGCGGCGAGGATAAGCGAGGCTACGGGGGTTAAGTTCAGGGAGGCTAAAAACCACTTCGAGGCCCAGGCGTCAAAGGACGCGGTTGTCCAGGCAAGCGGAGCGCTAAAGACGGTCTCCGTAAGCCTCATCAAGATAGCAAATGACATACGGTGGCTTGGAAGCGGCCCGCGCTGCGGCTTCGGAGAGATCCTTCTGCCCGCGATACAGCCGGGTTCGTCCATTATGCCGGGGAAAATTAACCCAGTGATCGGCGAGTCGGTTACGCAGGTCGCGGCCCAGGTAATCGGCAATGACGCGGCGATAACGATCGGAGGACAGTCGGGGAATTTCGAGCTCAACGTGATGATGCCCATGATGGCGGACAATCTCCTTCAGTCGATAAGGCTTCTCTCGAGGGTATGCACCGTGTTTGTCGACAAGTGCATCTCTGGTATAGAGGCGGACGAAGAGCGCTGCGGGGAAACCATCGAGCAGAGCCTCGCCATGTGCACCAGCCTCGCGCCGATCATAGGTTATGACAACGCGGCTGCGATTGCGAAGGAAGCCTACGCTTCGGGGAGCACCGTAAGGGAAGTTGCCAGGCAAAAGGGAGTGCTTTCAGACGAGGAACTTGACAAGGTTCTTGATCCGCTGTCGATGACAAAGCCGACTTCCTAGTGCCATGGGCCCGGATAGCCGTTTGGTGGTACAGAGTATTTTCGGCGGAAATTTGAATAATGAGGAAAATTCTTTTAGTTTTTCTGCTTTTTTTAGCGGTTCCGGTTTCTTCTTACGGAAAAGAAGAGGTTTACAAGACCTATACCGATATCGGAGAACTTGAACCGCCGGCTGTAACCATTTCGCAGGTTCTCTCCTCACGTGATGAGTTTGACAGAAAGATATTCACGCTCGAGGGGCAGGTAGGTGATCTGCGGTTCAGGAAAATGGCGAACGGAAGAAAGTTCACTCTGTTTCAATTTTTTGACAACGATCCGGGAAGAAGGATAAACGTCTACGCCAGGGGGTTCGTGCAAGGCATTGAGAACGGCAGCCGAGTAAGGATATGGGGCCGCTACAGCAAGCATAAGAGGTATTTTATCTCAAAGCGAAATAACATCATGAAGGCAAAAAAAATCCAGATTGAAGGAATTCCGCAGTCGGGACAGAGCGGAACTGAAGAGAGAGATTCTTCTTAAGAGGTATTGAGGTATATATTCAGGTATGTATTTAATTGACATTCCATGCAAAACCCCGTACACTTGAGGCATAAAACAGGAGGTAGTTATGGAAACCTTGCTAACCAAAAAAACCGCTTCATTAACCGAACTTCGCGACCCTGGGAATGTGATCAAGAAAGCCGGTGGCAAGCCCGTTGCCATCTTGAACCGAAATAGGCTTGTTGGCTATTTCGTGCCTGCTTCCGCTGTGAACAAAGTCAGTTTTGAGCTTGCTGACCCTGACGAAGTTGACGTCGCTATTGCGAAGAGCATAGCCAAGAATCAGCCAATCCTGGACTATCTGAAAGACAAATAGAAATGAACTATTTGTTTTCAGAAAAGGTGATAGCCATTCATGAACAAGTTGTTGTTGGATCCAGTGAACTTCAGGGTATGGCCCTGAACAAGTCCATTGAATCCGTTCTGGCCCGTGTAGACAATCGCGTTGCCTACGGAATGATTGAGGATATCTTTGAGTTGGCTGCCACTTACGCCTGTTATATTGCCGTTGGTCGTGTATTTAATGACGGAAATAAGCGAACAGCCTTTACGGCAATGGATACTTGTTTGCGGATTAACGGCATAGAATTGGATTTTGACACGGAAAGAGCAAGTGAGATGATTATTAAAGCTGCACAAGGCATTGTTGATGAAGAAGAACTGGCGGAGTGGCTTAGAATCTGACTCAACAGAATTTGTGAATTCAGGATGCCTAAAATGACTCTAAATACTGAAAAGGGAAAAGCCGGCATGCTGTTCGAAGATTTCCTTAAAGAACAGGGAACTTATGAGGAAACGACCGAGCGGGCAGTAAGGCGCGTTCTGGTCTTCCAAGTTGTTCAATTGATGAAAAAATATTTAGAACGTAATTAATCTTTTCACAAGTTCAGATATAATTTTTCCGAAAGGTTCTGCCCCTTGAGGGGTTTCAGTTCCAAAAACGGCTTTTCTCAGAATCTCCGGCATTTCTTTGCTAGATGAAGCTAATTTATCACGCCAAAGAACTCACTTTTAAAAATCTTTTCAAAAAATACGGGCTTAACCCAAGCGACGAAGCGACCCTGTTTCTTCTTCCAGGGGTATCGGTTGTACAGGAAATAGAAGATTGCTACTCTGGCGAAGGGGTGTGGGGGAAAAACCTGCTTACGTTCAGCGAACTTTCTGATTTTGTAAACGAGACATCCCCGAACCTCAAAAAGAAAAGGATATCGAGAACCCAGATACTGTCCGTAACCAGAAAAGCGGCGGAATTGGTCTCGGGCGACCTTGAGGTTTTCGGGGAGTTTTCGGAGAACCGGGATTTTCTCGACGCCGCGGCTTCAATTATCTCGAAACTGAAGCAGGGCAGAATTTCGGTAAAGGAGCTTGCCGGGTCTGCCGGAACGATCAAGGCGCGGAGCCTGCGGAAAAAACTCTCGGATATAGGGCTTGTTTACGAAAAATACGAGGTGCTCATCTCTGAAAGAGGTTTTCTTGATGACGCGGATTCCGTCCGTGTAGTTTCAAAAGAGCTTGACCGGGAAGGAATTGACAGGTTTTTCCCGTCGGCGAAAAAACTTGCTGTCTTCGGTTTTTCCGACTTCACCCTCTGCGAGCTTGACGTGATAAAAAGCCTTTCCTCCCGGGTTTCCGAAACTTTCTTTTTCGTAAGCGATTTCGGCGGTCTTCACGAATACAGAGACTGCTTTGTGGACAGGCTCGGTGAAGCCTCCGTTGTCTGCGAGGAGGATCTCGCCATGATCAGTCAACCTGGGGAGTCTGGACCGAGAACTGAGTTCAGAGATTTCTACGATTCCCACGAAGAGATTGAACATGTCTCAAGGACGATAAAAAAGCTTGTTCTTGACAAGGAACGCAAGCCGTCTGATTTCAGGGTGCTTGTGAGGTCGGCGCAGCGCCGCGGCCGCTCAGTAGCAGGCATATTCGAGAAAAACGGAATCGCGGTCAACCTGAGAAACTGGGGTACCCTCGCGGAGAGCACGTACGGACAGATTGTGCGTGATATTCTCTGTCTAAAGTCCGGCAATTTTCACAGAGACGACCTGATACGTCTTTTTCAGAGCCCGCTTTTCATCTTCTATCTGGGAGAGTCAGAGCCCGCGCGGCGATGCGTGAACCTTGTGAGAACGCTTTCATCCGCCAACGCGAAACACACGACCATAAGCGGAATCCCGGGCTGGAAAAGGGTTCTCGAACATATAACGAATCTTGACGGGCAACTTGCTTCCGTCGCGGGTGCCGTAAACCTCGCTCTTGACTCGGTGTCGTCTAAGTTCGGAAGAAAAAGCTTCGCCGCCATGACTTCTGACCTGAGAAAGGTTCTCTCAGAACTCAGGGCCTCTGAGAGTTCCGCGCTGCTTATAGAGAGAAACGCCGTGACAAGGGAGTGTTTCGATGAGTTTTTCTCTTTCCTGAGAGATCTTTCCTTTTCTCGCGGAGAGTTTGATTTCAGGGTTTCGGGCCCGGCGGAGTATCTGCGCCTTCTCGAAGATGCAATGATGGAGCGGACGGTACCCTACAAGACCCCCAGCGCGCCTGAGACGCGGAGGGTAAGCGTTACTGATTTTTCCTCGGCCCGCGGCACAAACCCTCGGTTTGTCTTTATGACGGGCCTTTCAGACGGCTCTTTTCCCTCTTCCCAGCCAGCTGACCCGGTACTGAAACCCAGGGAAAAAGTCGAAATAAACCGTGCGCTCGGAAAAACGGTTTTTGAGTCAGAAGGTCTTCACTACGAGAAGGAAAAGCATCTTTTTCTCTGTCTCTCCGCGGCGGCTTCAGAGAAAGCGTTTTTATCCTGTTTCCGCTACGACCAGACATCAAAGGAGGTTAACCGCTCCGATTTCCTAGAGGAAACCATGGGCATCTCCGAAACCAGGCGCCCCGGGAGCGTCTGTGCGCCTGAGAACCTGTTCTCGCCTGAAGATATTTTTTTTCACGGTCTGTCATCCTCCCGAAACGGAGACGAGAGAATCTCCGGGACTCTTATTCGTCACTACGGCTCTGACATTCTGGGCCATCTTCGCGCCGGTGTTTCCGCCGAGAGAAAGAGGCTTGAGGCGGATGGAAATTATAGTGAATTTGAAGGGGCGCTCCTTTCTCCTCCTCCGCGACCGGATGCTTTTTCTCCCACAGCGCTTGAAGATTACGGCACATGCCCCTTCATGTATTTTTCAAAAAGGATCTTGGGACTTTCAAATCCGCGGTCCCCGGACGAGCAAAGGGCCTCTCGGCTCGACCTGGGCTCGCTCGCCCACAGATTTCTCGGTGAGTTTATGGAGAGTCTTTTCTCCGGAAGCTCGGACCATGGTGGAGAAGGCGGCGTTGGAATGCTCTATGATGAGCTCAGGCAGAAGTATGAGAGCGGCACCGCGATTTTTTCCCATCTTCCCGAAAATGTCGCGGCCGCGGAGAAAAAAGCATTTTTTGAACACACGCTCTGGAATTTTATCTATGATGAGCTGTGGAGAATCGAAAAGGATCTCCACGTGCCGTCATTTTTTGAAAAGGAAGTGGAGTTCCGCATAGAGGATGTGAAAATCAGGGGGAAGGTTGACAGAGTTGATATCCAGAGTTCGTTTGAACACGGAACCAAGGTTGAAGTCGTGGATTACAAGATCGGAGGTATCGGGGAGAAGAAATTTTTTGACTTCAGGAATCTCCAGCTCCCTCTTTACCTAAGAGCGCTGCTTGATGAAGGAATGTATCCGGTCCGCGGATCCTATCGTTCAATCTCAAACCCGGAAAAGATCGTTTCGTCCAGAAAGATTTCCGACATTTCTTTTCGCGAAGCGGTTTCTCTCGCCGGATCCTACATAAGCTGCATAGAGAGAGGATTCTTTCCTCCGTACGTGGGGAAAAAACCGGCGGAACATGGCGAATACCTGCTTCAGATGCTGAAGGGTCAGCCTTGCTCATACTGTGATTACGCGGATCTCTGCAGGGTGAAAAACGGGACAAAAAGAAAAGCGGCAGCTTCTGCGGAGGAGGGCGATGCGGAGAATATCTGAATTTCTGAGCCTTAACCAAGAGCAGAGCCGGATACTGGAAGCGGCGGAGAAGACGGCTGTGAGGGCGGGAGCCGGATCGGGCAAGACAAGGGCCATAATAGCCAGATATATAGGCATTCTCGAAACCGGGGAGGCGGATATCCCGCAGATAGTGGCTATTACCTTCACGGAAAACGCCGCGGCTGAACTCAAGTCAAGGATAATACACGAGATAGCAAGATATATCGGCAGGTACGGGCACAGGGGAAACATAATGGACGGGTGGCGCAGAAAAATTTCATCCGCTCCCATAGGAACGATTCACAGTTTCTGTTCGGGAATGCTCAGGGAAAACGCCTTTGATTCAGGGCTCCCCCTCGGTTTCTCCGTGATTGAGGATTCGGAGAAAGATTCTTTTTACGAGCAGAGCGCGGGCAGGTTCTTTCTGGAGAAAACAAAAAGCGCCGACCCCCGTCTCAGAAGGCTTCTGGAACTTGAGTCTTATGATTACGCCCGGATAGTGAGAACAACGTCCATGATACTGAAAGAAGCGGCGAGGCTTCATCTCGTCCCTCCCTTCAGCTATGTCGCCAGCCATGCTTTTCCGGAGAAGCCCGACGCTGGAAAACTTGAAGACATGCAGAGGGATCTCCAGAAAAAGATCGGGGAGCATATCTCCCTGCTTCCTTCCGTTTCCAGGAAAAAAAGAGACGATCTCGAAGTTCTTGGCAGAAAAATAGACATAACCTTGGGCATTGACAGCAATATTCGCCACCTAAAAGTACTTTACGGGAGCGTAAAAGACAGCGTGAAAACCTATGAGGTTGAGCAGTCGAGAAAATCGCTTCTGAGTACCTTGTTTCGGATAATGGGCTATTACGACCATGAGATCAACTCTCTTTATCTCGATCTCTCGGGTGACGCGTACCAGTTTCTGGTCAACCGGAGAATCGGAGAGGAGAAGATTGAATACGAGGACATGATCCGGTTCGCCATGGAACTTCTCGGAGAAAATCCCGGGATACTCAGTTATTACAGGAATTTTTTCAGGTTCATAATAGTTGACGAATTTCAGGATACGGACTGTCTTCAGCTTGAGCTTCTGGAGCTGCTTACGGACGGCGACGCGGGCGGGAGCCTTATAGCCGTTGGCGATCTTAACCAGTCGATCTACGGTTTCAGGGGAGCGCAGCCCGAGATGTTCGCGGATATACTGGGGCGCGAGGACTTTGAAAAGATTTCCTTTACGACCAACTACCGCTCAAGCGGATCCCTTATAGGATTTTTCAACGCTTTTTTCGAAGGCGTTTTCCCGACGGGATATTATGATCCGATGACGCTTGCGCCGGGGGAAGCCGACTCCGGAGAACCCGTCGAGGTGATTGTCAGCGAGGGCGCGAGCTCCTCTGAGTGCGCCGAGCTCGAGGCACGCGCCGTGGCTTCGAGGATAGCGGAGCTTCAGCGGGAATCCTGCGGGAGGACGGCAATTCTTTTCAGGTCGTCTTCAAAGGTTTCTGTTTATGAAAACGCGCTTGCGCGGGAAGGGGTAAGGTTCCAGTCCCGCGTGGGACGCGATTTCTACGATCTCGCTGAAGTTAGGGATGTTATGTCCATGCTTCGGTATTTTCTTGATCCGAAGGATGATCTGGCTCTTGCGTCGGTGCTCAGGTCTCCCTACTTCGGGGCGTCTGATGATGAACTGCTTTCCCATTTCCGCGGCGAACCGCAAAAAAACGGCCGCAGAGTCAGCGAATATATACGCTTTCTTGACAGAAAAAGGGAGGAGAACATCGGCGCCGATACATTCAGGGTGGTTGATCTCGCGGTAAACGGCCTCGGTTATTCCTCCGCGGTCCGCGCTCTTCCTGACAGCGAGGCGAGGTATCTTAACCTCAGAAAAGTTCTTCTCGTGACCGAAGGCCTGATTTCGCGTAAAGGGTGCGGACTTTGCCAGGTGGTCGAACATTTTGATTCAATGTGGCGGGAGGGGGCCGAAGAACGCATGTTTGAAGAAACGGGCGACGACGTGGTGAGGCTCATGACGGTTCACGGGGCGAAGGGGCTTGAGTTTGAGAATGTTTTTATCTGCGATACCAATTCACGGAAACCGACCAAATCCGAAAGAGTGATGGCGGACGTAGAGAGAGGATTTATAATCAGATATCCTGCCGCCGCTTCGGATTACTGGAATGACCTCAAGGGGGATATTGAAACAAGAGAAGCGCTTGAAGAGCGGCGGGCGCTTTACGTGGCGATGACCCGGGCGGAGAAAAGGCTTTTTATATGTTTAAGCGGCAAACGTGCGTCCAAGGAACAGCGGATACTGATCGAGGAGGACAGCTTCGCCGAACTCATCGATTCAAGACTTTCGCTGTCTTCCCGGTGTCTTCAAATTCCGGACGGGTTTGCGGACCAGGAGATGGGAATCGTTTTCCCGGGCCTTGGGACCACGGCATCAAAGGAACCTGTCCGCGTCCGCGAAACTCCCTCTTCCGTGAGAAAGGAAATTTCTTCCGACCTTAAATACACAGAACCGCTCTACGGAGATGAAGAAAAACCGTCGCGTGCCAGAATATCTGCTCTGCCGGACCTGTTTTCACCGATCAGTCGTTTAAAAGACCCGGAGAGAACCGGAAGCATAATGCACAGATTCCTTGAGACCTGGGACTTCACGGAGGAAACGGTTGAGAAGGAAATTGAATTCGTTCTGGGGGAATTTCTCGTCTCAAACCCGGACATGAAGGAACTCCTGTTTGAGCTTTCCTCAAACTTCCTTTCCTCGGAGCTTTTTCCCTTTATCAGTGCGGCCGGGCGGATCAGAAGGGAACTTAAGTTTGTCTTTGACCCGGGGGAAGATTCTCCGAGAAGAGGCAGAATAGATCTTCTGACTGAAGAGAAGGCGGGAATGCGTCTTTTCGATTACAAGTACAGAAAATCGATGGATGACGAAGCCCGAAGCGTTTACGAGGAACAGATGGACGGCTACTGCGAGGCTGTGCGCTCAAGGTTTGAGAAACCGCTGCTTTCGCGCCACATAGTCCTTATCCCGCAGGTGGAGCTTGTCTCCATATAAAATTCCATGGAAAAGACGGTTGTCATAATACCGGCCTTGAACGAGGAGCGCTCCATAGGTCAGGTAATCGGGGATATTCCCCGGGATCTCGTTACGGAAATAGTGGTCGTTGACAACGGTTCGACCGATTCCACGGCAAGTGTTGCTTCCGGTTGCGGAGCCACGGTTGTAAACGAAGAGAGAAAAGGGTACGGACAGGCTTGCCTTGCGGGAATAAATTACATTAAGAGTTCTTCGTATACACCTGATATCATAGTATTTCTTGACGGGGATTATTCTGATTATCCAAGGGAAATGAAGACCCTTCTCTCGCCGATAGCGAAGGGCGGGTACGATTTCGTCATAGGGTCAAGAACTATCGGCGAAAGACAGAAGGGAGCGCTTTTGCCCCAGGCCCTTGTGGGCAACTATGTGGCGACCAGCCTTATAAGGCTGCTCTACGGAGTGAGCTTTACCGATCTTGGTCCCTTCAGGGCCATAAGGTACGATAAGCTCCTTTGTCTTGACATGAGAGACAAAACCTTCGGATGGACGGTTGAGATGCAGGTAAAGGCAGCAAAGAAAGGATTTCGCTGCACAGAGGTTCCGGTGAGTTACAGAAAGAGAATAGGAACTTCAAAGATAACCGGAACGATTGCGGGAAGCTTTATGGCCGGGGTGAAGATCATCTGGATGATATTCAAACAGCTTTTTTCGTAAGGCTTTGGGATCGTTGTTCTTATGCCGAACTTCATTCAGCAAAACAGCTCATTACTCAATAATGACAATCTTGACTGCGACGTTTCTGACTATAGAGCCTCTTGCAAAATTCTTAAGGCGAGTGAATTTCTTTGAGATGAAGGGATAAA
>JAPOYE010000084.1 GCA_026706695.1 Candidatus Dadabacteria bacterium
ACCATCCGGTCTTCTCTGTTCCTTCCTCACCCTGACTATCACGGCTTTGTAAACAGAACCTTTCTCCACTTTGGACTTCGGAATGGCCTGCTTGACCGAAACCACAACAACATCTCCAAGCCGCGCGTACTTTCTTCCGGAACCTCCCAGGACTTTTATGCAGAAAAGCCTTTTGGCCCCTGTGTTATCCGCCGAGTCCAGATATGTGCTTGACTGAATCATTTTTTTCTCCCGTAGTCCGAAGAATCAAAAACCACGTCCTACGCACCTGCGGCCTGACTGACCACTTTGCCCAGCCTCCACCTCTTGGTTTTGCTGTGGGGCCTTGACTCTATTATTGTGACCTTATCTCCTATGTTGCACTCGTTGCGCTCATCATGGACCTTAAATCTCTTGCTGGTTCTTATCTGCTTTTTATACCGACCGTGACTTTTGATCCGCTGTACTTCCACGACCGCGGTCTTGTCCATCTTGTTACCTACCACAATTCCCGTTCTGGTCTTTAACTTTCCTCTTTCCATAGAATTAACTCCCCGAAGCCGTATCCCGCTGTTTTTTTATGGTAAGTATCCTAGCAATCTCTCTTCTCAACTGCTTTACCCTCGCATTGTTGGGGTTCTGTCCAGTGGCGACCTGTATTCTGACATTGAAAAGCTCTTCATTCGCATCACGATGGCGCTTGTTCAGTTCTTCGGGCGTTAGATTTCTTAGTTCTTCCGCGTTCGTTGCCATCAGACAAACTCCTCCTCGCTTCTGGACACTATCCTGGTTCTAAGAGGAAGCTTATAGGAAGCAAGCCTTAAGGCTGAGCGTGCAAGTTCTTCGCTTACTCCTGATATTTCGTAAAGAAATTGTCCTCTTTTTACCGGCGCCACATACTTGTCCACATCCCCCTTTCCCTTTCCCATCCTAGTCTCTGCAGGCTTCTTGGTAACGGGTTTATAGGGAAATATCCTTATCCAGAGATTTGCTCCCCTTCTCACGTGCCTTGTGATCGCAATACGGGCGGCCTCTATCTGCCTTGAAGTAATCGTCCCGTTTTCCAACGTCTGAAGCGCAAGGTCGCCGAAGGCAAACGTCGTTCCCCGGGTCGCCGCTCCTCGGTTTCTTCCCTTGAACTGCTTTCTGTACTTTGTCTTCTTAGGCTGAAGCATCGGTATCTACACTCTCAGGAATTTCACCTGCTCTCTCTTTAGTCTTTTTCTGTATTATCTCGCCTTTGAATATCCAGACCTTTACGCCTATCACTCCGTAGGTGGTTGACGCTTCGGTAACCCCGTAGTCAAGATCCGCACGGAGCGTACCGAGGGGCACTCTTCCCTCCCTGTACCACTCCCTTCTCGCTATTTCGGCTCCGCCGAGACGCCCGGCAACCATGACTTTTATTCCTAGAACCCCGGCTCGGATGGAGGATGAAAGCACCCTTTTCATGGCCCTTCTGTATGCAACCCTTCTTTCAAGCTGAAGGGCAAGGTTCTCAGCAACAAGTTGGGCATCGGTTTCGGGTCTCTTTACTTCTCTTATGTCAAGAAATATGCCTTTTCCGGTCATCTGCTGGAGCTTTTTCTTCAGTTGCTCTATCTCCTGACCCTTTCTTCCTATGATGATCCCGGGCCTTGCCGCATACACTAGAATTCTCACCTTGTCCGCCGCGGCCCTTTCAATCTCAATGTTCGAGATGGCTGCCTGATAAAAGGTCTTCTTTACGTAGTTGCGGATGTCTATATCCTCTTTGAGCAGAGTCCTGTACATCTGTTTCTCGGCAAACCACTTGGAATCCCATGACCTGGTTATTCCAATACGAAGTCCTATAGGATTAATTTTCTGTCCCAATTCAGAATCCCCTCTGTTCAAGTACTATCGTTATATGACTCATCCTGGTTTTACGGGCAAAAGCCCTTCCCATCGCCCTGGCCCTAAAACGCTTAAGTGTCGGACCCTGCGTTGCGTAGACTTCCTTTACGTAAAGGGAGTCGATGTCGCTGTATCCTTTCTCAGAGGCGTTGGCCACAGCCGATTTAAGCAGCTTAGAGAGCAGTGGTGAGACCCTCCTGCGGGCGGAAAGCAGAATCGAGGAAGCTTCCTCCACGCTTTTTCCCCTTATGAGGTCAAGAACCACCCTGGCCTTCTTCGGCGACACCCTGGCATACTTATGTACTGCTTTAGAAACCATCTGCTATCTCTCTGTTGTTGCTATCTTTTCCTAGCTTTTCTGTCACCCGCATGACCATGGTAAGTCCTCGTGGGAGAAAACTCGCCCAGCTTATGTCCTACCATCTGTTCAGACACAAACACGGGAATAAACCTCGTTCCGTTGTGAACCGCGAAAGTCATTCCTATCATCTCGGGTATTATCATTGAAGCTCTTGACCAGGTCCTGATGATTCTCTGACTCCCGGAACTCTGTGCCTGCTCAACTTTCTTCATAAGCTTTTCGTGCACATACAGTCCCTTTTTACTTGATCTTGCCATCTGAAGCTCCCGCGATTAATCCATTCCGTAGCCAACCCTTCTCGGCTTAACTATATATTTGTCCATTCTCTTGTTGTTTCTCGTCTTCTTTCCTATCGTAATCCATCCCCAAGGAGAAACAGGATGAGGGTTTCCCTTGGTCGCCTTGCCTTCTCCTCCGCCATGGGGATGATCAACTGGATTCATCGCCACCCCGCGAACCGTGGGTCTTATGCCCTTGTGACGGGACCTCCCCGCCTTCCCCCAGACTATAAGTTCGTTCTCGGCGTTTCCGATCCTTCCCACAGTAGCCATGCACCGAAGATGAATCAGCCTTATTTCGCCAGAAGCGAGTTTTATCTGGGCGTAGTTACCGTCTTTTGCGACAATCTGCGCTGCCGAACCTGCGGAACGAACCAGCTTTCCCCCGCCTCCGGGCCTCATTTCTATGTTGTGAATAACCGTACCCACGGGAATATTCTCTATGGGAAGAGCATTTCCGCTTGAAACTTCCACCCCGGGTCCGGAATTTAGTTCATCACCCACTTTAAGGCCGGCAGGGGCTATAATATATCTTTTTTCACCGTCAACATAGGACAGAAGAGCGATTCTAGCCGAGCGATACGGATCATATTCCAGCGAGACAACTCTGGCAGGTATGCCGTGCTTGTCTCTTTTGAAGTCTATTATTCTGTAGCGTTTCTTGTGACCGCCGCCTTTTCTGAAGCTGGTAATCCTTCCATTCGAGTTGCGTCCTGAGTTCTTCTTAAGAGAAACCGTAAGGGACTTGTGGGGCTTTTTTGAGGTTACCTCCTCGAAGTCAAACCCGGACATGAACCTTCTTCCCGGAGATGTGGGGTTGTATTTTTTTACTCCCATGATCAAACTCCCTCAAACAGGTTGATTTCTCCCTCTCTGAGCTTAACGTAAGCCTTTTTAACCGCTGACCTTTTTCCTACAACTCTGCCGAATCTTTTCACTCTTTTTCCAGGAAGCACAAGGGTTCTCACCTTCTCCACCTTGACCCCGAAGATCTTCTCGACGGAATCCTGTATCTCCTTTTTGTTGCATCTTCTGTCTACGGAAAAAACATACCAGCCGTCTTCTCTGGCTTCTGTGCTTTTCTCGGTAATCACAGGAAGTTTTATGATCGAACGGGGATCTTTCATGATAGTCTCTCCTGGATTTTTTCAACCGAATCCCGCACCATGACTATGTTCTTGTGTCTGAGAAGATCGTAGACGTTAAGCCCTTCATCCCTGAGCACCTTTATGTCAGGTATGTTCCTTGCCGACTTGTGGAGATTCTCGTTATCCGAACTGACAACCACAAGAGCTTGGGAGAAGTCAAAATCCTTCATGAATTTCGCCACTTGCCTGGTCTTTATCTCCGGAAGCTCAAAACTGTCGAGCACAACTATGGCACCTTCGCCGAAACGGCTTGAAAGAGCGGAAACAAGTGCCCCTTTTCTCACCTTTTTCGGAATTGAGTAAGACCAGTCTTTCGGTTTCGGTCCAAAAACTACTCCACCCTTGCGCCAGATCGGGGAACGCCTGGACCCCGCCCTTGCACGTCCTGTGTGTTTCTGTTTCCATGGCTTTGCTCCGCCGCCTCGGACTTCAGCTCTCGTCTTGGTGGACGAGGTTCCGGCCCTTTTTTTGGCAAGCTGCCAGTTGACTACTTCGTGGAGCAAGTGCTTTTTCACTGGAGCTTCAAATATTTCGGAGCGAAGTTCCATTGTCCCCACCTTTTTCCTGGCAATGTCATATACGTCAACTTGAAGCATCTTTCGCCCCCTTTGACGTGTGCCGGAGAAAAAGCGTCCCTCCCACCGGACCCGGAACCGACCCCTTTACGAAAAGAAGATTTCTCTCAACATCTATATCAACCACCCTGACGCCCTGAACCGTTACATTCTTTCCACCCATTCGCCCCGGCATTTTCAACCCTTTCCACACCTTGGCCGGAGACGAAGCCTGTCCTATGGAGCCGGGTCTTCTGTGGGCCATGCCGCCGTGGGACATTGGCTGCCTTGAGAAATTGTAACGTTTTATGGTCCCGGCGAATCCCTTTCCCTTGCTTTTAGCTGTGACGTCTAGAACATCTCCAACCTTGAAAATGTCAACTTTTACCACGTCCCCCACCTTGTAATCATCAACCGTGGCGGAAAATTCTTTAAGCTTCGCAGTAGGGTTCACTCCGGCTTTTGTAAAATGTCCCTTCATGGGACGCGTGAGCCGCTGGGGTTTTACTTCTCCAAAACCGAGCTGAACAGCGTCGTAGCCGTCTGAGTCCTTGGTTTTTTTCGAAACCACGAAGCACGGGCCCGCTTCAACTACCGTAGTGATGACCTTGACCATGTCATCGTTGAAAAACTCGGTCATTCCCTTTTTTGTTCCTATAATTCCCTGAATCATTTTTTACGAACCCGTTAGTTTTATCTCTACTTCCACACCCGAAGCAAGGTTTAGTTTCATAAGTTCATCTATTGTCTGCTGGGTAGGCTCAAGTATGTCTACAAGTCTTTTATGCGTTCTTATTTCAAAATGCTCTCTTGAATTCTTGTTCACGTGAGGACCGCGCAGCACGCAGTACCTGTTTATACTGGTAGGAAGCGGAACCGGGCCGGCTATTCTCGCACCCGTCCTCTTGGCGGTATCGACAATTTCTTCCGTTGAATTATCAAGAAGCCTGTAGTCAAAAGACTTAAGCTTTATTCTTATCTTCGAAGCCTTACTCATCACTCAATGATTTCTGTTACTACGCCTGCCCCTACTGTTCTTCCACCCTCTCTTATCGCAAAACGCAACT
>JAPOYE010000085.1 GCA_026706695.1 Candidatus Dadabacteria bacterium
CAAAATCCCGACCCCCTTTGTTTTAAGGGGTTTTGGTAGATAGTGGGAATCGCTGCATAGACAGGAGTCCTCGTCTGCTCCACCGATTCTAGGAAGTAAGGGTTCTTGATGGCTGACTCCACCACCAGGTCGACGGGCTGTCCAAAGAGCTGCTCGAGAGCCTCCAGCAAGCCGAAGTAGGCGTCCGCATAAGCGTCAAAGGCCGACGGCTGAAATTCGACCAGAAAGTCCAAGTCGCTCTTTCCCGAGTCGTACCGGCCGGTTGCGGCCGAACCGAACAGGTCGAGCCGCCGAACCCCATAATGAAGACACAGACGTCTCAGTTCCTCGGCCTGCTCCTCTATAGTGGTGGGAATCATCTCGCCTCCTCTCGGTTCTCACGAAACTCCGACCGAATCAAGTTTTGCTCTATGGCACACCAGCTCGCGTCCATGCTGAACCGGGAAAATCCCACCTTTTCTTTCTCCTTCACTCGCCTGAAAAAGGAGCGAAACGCCCTGTCCACGTGACCGGCCACGCCACGGAACACCTGTGAAGACTTATGTTCTCTCGCTCGGGGTTGCCGACACGGATTTCGGTCAGGGACAGGCATCGGTCGTACGCGAGCATCTTATGCCCCGCCTCAAACACTTTCGTCCGGCATCTGTAAGTCCCTATCATTACTGCATGTTACCCGATTCTGCGACTAATAACCATCCGGCTTTTTGCAAATCAGCAAGCTTAATGTATTTTAACTGCCATGGATTCCAGCCTGAAAAACCTGCCGGTCGATGAGCGGATTCGTCTTGTAGAAGACCTATGGGACAGCATCGCCTCCGATCAGAACTCTATCTCTCTTTCACCCCCGCAGAAAGCCAAACTGGACAAGAGGCTCGAGGCTTACTGTGCGATCAAAGACCCGGGACACCCCGCTGACGAAGTTATTTCGGGAATCCGCAAAAAACTGTGAGTTGCAAGATCCGGTTTCGTAAAGAATGCGGATCCGACTGATACCGCTTCCTTGCATCAATACAACTACAGAATGCTTGACGTCATTGACAAAGAAATTTTCTTTGATAAAGTAAAGGTATGGCTAAAGTAAGCAGCAAATTGCAGGTAACGGTACCAAAAGCGATTGCCAAGCGTTACGGAATCCGGCCAGGAGATGATATACGTTTTGAGGAGGCCGGAGAAACCATCCGCGTGGTGCCCCCCAGTGCCCAAGCGCAGAAAAAGGGCCTCGACACCGAAACGCGTCTGCGTATGTTTGATGAGGCGATGGCCCGACAGGATGCCCGTGAAGCACTAAGGACACGGGCTCCAGCGACGGAACGAGGCTGGACCCGGGAAGAACTCTACACTCGGGGCAGCCCGAATGCTGATTGACACTAACATATTGGTCTATTGTTACGACGGTAGGTTCCCGGACAAGAAACGGATTGCGAGGCGTGTTGTTCGCGAGGGGGCCGGAAGCGGACATTTGCGTATCGCGCACCAGTCGATAGTTGAATTCGTTGCGTCAACAACCCGGGGAAGTCCGGAAAACCGCATACTTGATCTTCCAGACGCGATACGCGAAGCGGAAGGACTGATGGCAAGTTCCCCGATTATCTACCCCGATGAATCTGTACTACGAATGGCCCTGCGCGGAGCGGCGGCATACGGCCTGTCATGGTTTGACGCGCATATCTGGGCTTACGCCGAAGTTCACGGCATAAGGGAACTGTTCTCGGAAGACTTCCAGCACGGCCGCATGTACGGCACGGTAACTGTGCGGAATCCGTTTCTACTTTATTCCTGAATCCGGCAAAGACGGGGAAAACGGCATCATCAATAGAGCCGGACAAGCACATGCAGGCATAAATTAGCGTACACCCCGGCCAGAACGTCATCCATAACGATACCGTATCCCCCAGGAAGACTCTCAGCCCTTCTTACCGGAAACGGCTTCGCTATATCAAAAAACCTGAAAAGGAAAAAGCCGACTGCAAGGTTAAGCGGGTCCGGCGTTATGAAAAGCATGCACACCAGAAATCCGCATACCTCGTCAATCACGACCTCGGGCGGATCTTCCCTTTTAAAAATCCCCACGCAGCGGCCGGCGGCTATAAAAGAGACAAGGATCAGTCCCAACGTGAATGCTGAATAAAAAACCGCACCGCCCGCAAGGCTAAGCAGGTACACGACCCCGACCGCTCCAAGAGTCCCGACCGTTCCTGGGGCTCCCGGGGCAAATCCCAGCCCGAAAAAAGTCGAGAAAACAACGCATATCCTGTTTATCAACGTTAAACCTCCGGAAACCCCGCCCGCGGGGGCGTATCTTAAGCAAGACTCATTTGACTGATAACACCGGCAAGTTTATCATTTTTTCACAACCAAATGTCAAAAGTAATATGCGTGGTAAATCAGAAAGGGGGAGTCGGTAAGACCACAACCGCAGTCAACCTTTCGGCCTCTCTGGCAGTGACAAACCGCCGAACGCTTCTCATAGATCTTGATTCCCAGGGAAACGCCACCGGGGGGCTCGGCATTGATAAGGAATCGGTTAATTCGAAAAACATCTGCAGCGTCATACTGGGAGAAGTAAAGCTCATGGACACCGTAATTGACGTCTATCCTGAGCTTCTAAACGGTTACCTGCACCTATGTCCGGCGAATCACGAACTCACCGGGGCGGAGATACACCTCATAGAGACAGAAAGCAGAGAATACCGTCTTAAAAAGGTTATCGACGAGATAAAGGCTGAGTACGATTACATATTCATAGACGCCCCTCCGTCTCTCAGCCTGCTCACCATAAACGCGCTCGCCGCGGCCGACCGGGTGCTAATACCCGTTCAGTGCGAATACTACGCTCTTGAAGGAATAGGACAGCTGCAGACAACCATATCGCTCGCCAAGCAGAGACTCAATCCCTCGCTCGAGGTGGAAGGCTATCTTCTGACCATGTTCGATTCCCGCAATAACATATGTCACTCCGTGGCCGAGGACGTAAGGAATCACTTCGGCGAAAAGACCTTCGACACCGTAATAAGCAGAAACGTTAAGCTCGCCGAAGCGCCAAGCCACGGCAAGCCGCTTCTGCTTTATGAAATCAAGTCGAGCGGAGCTCAGAATTACATGAAACTCGCAAATGAGATAATAAGCAGAGCGGAGGTTAACTGACGTGAAAAGACAAAGCCTAGGAAGAGGACTTGACTCACTTATTCCGAAGAGCCTGGAAACGGAATCCACCGGGTACCAGATGGTAAGCACGGACCTGCTTAAGCCGAATCCCTCGCAGCCGAGAAAGCAGTTTGAGCAGGGTGCGCTTGAGGAGCTCGCAGAGTCTATAAAGGAAAACGGGGTCATACAGCCTCTTATCGTCAGGAAGATAAACGGCGGCTTTGAAATAGTGGCCGGGGAGCGCAGATGGAGAGCGGCAAAAATTGCCAAACTCGAAAAGCTCCCCGTAGTGATAAGAACCGCTACCGACCAGGACGTAGCGGAGCTGACGTTAATAGAAAACATACAAAGAGAGGACTTAAATCCCATTGAGGAGGCTGAGGCTTATGAAAAGCTCTCGGAGCGCTTCGGGCTTACCCATGACGATATTGCCAGAAAAACGGGGAAAAACCGCTCGGTCGTCACGAACCAGTTGAGGCTTCTCAAGCTTTCCGGTAAAGCCAAGGAAGCGCTTGTTTCGGGCTCTATAACGGCAGGGCACGCAAGAGCGCTTCTAGCCGCATCCTCCCCCGAGGAAATGAATTCCCTTCTCGGAGAAGTGCTGAAAAAGGATCTTACGGTAAGGCGAACCGAAGCGCTTGTAAAAAAGAGAAGCAGAGATACAGAACAGCCCGCTGAACCAGCTTTGAATGAGGTGGCAGAAGATATCTTCACCAGGGAACTTACAGAAGAGCTTTCCGGGAAATTCTCGACCAAAGTAAGAATCAGCCGCAGCAAGACAAAAGGGAAAATAGAAATAGAGTACTATTCTCCCGAGGAGCTTGAGAGAATTATTGGCATACTGCTCTCGCGCGGGTAATATCCCGCAGAATTCACACCGGAGCAAGGAAACAGGAGATGAAACAGTTTTCTGTGAAAATAGAGGTTAAGCTCAAGCCCGTGGTGCTCGATCCTCAGGGCAAGGCGGTGCTTAACGCTCTTTCCGGCCTCGGATTCAGCGGGGTCTCAGACGCAAGGGTAGGCAAAGTCGTGGAGCTCACCATGGAGGGCGAATCCGCCGAGGAAGTAAGCCGCAAAGCGGACGAGATGTGCCGGAAACTCCTTTCCAACCCGGTAATCGAAGATTCCTCGGTAGAGGTAGCGGAAAAATAATGCCAAGTTTCGGAGTTCTGTTCTTTCCGGGGTCCAACTGCGACCACGACTGCTATCACGCCATAAAGAAAATCCTGGGCCGGCCCTGCGAACTTATATGGCACGAGGAAACTTCCCTCGAGGGAATCGACTGCATCGTGATACCGGGGGGATTTTCCTACGGAGATTATCTTCGCGCGGGAGCCATATCGCAGTTCTCTCCGGTGGTAAGCCCTCTCAGGGAACTTGCCGCAAGCGGAGTCCCCGTAATAGGGATATGCAACGGGTTTCAGATTCTTGTCGAATCCGGGCTTCTTCCCGGGGCATTTATACACAACTCCTCCCTCAAATTCGTCTGCAGGTGGACAAACGTGAGGGTCGAGGATACCGATACGCCCTTTACCTGCCTTCTCCGCAGGGGAGAGGTGCTCAAGCTGCCCGTCGCAAACGCCCAGGGCAATTTCGTGCTGCCCCCGAACGGGGACGATACCCGGGAACGGAGAATAGTTCTGCGCTACTGCGGGGAAAGGGGAGAACTCAGTGCCGAGGCGAATCCAAGCGGCGCCGAGGACAACATAGCGGGAATCGCCAACAGCCGGGGCAACGTACTCGGGATGATGCCTCATCCCGAGCGCAGTTTCGAGAACCTGCTGGGCTCAGAGGACGGCAGAAGAATGTTTGAGAACGTAGTGGCCTGGATAGAGTCGGGCGGGCGGAAATCCTCAGGCGTTACGAGCCTTGACCCCTTGGCTTCTTCGTAAAAATAAATTTCTGAAAAACTTGTTTTCTGACATCAGTTGATGTATATTTGGTATGACTTTCTTGTGCATTCAGCAAACGTAATGGAGCGTTGAAAATGAGAACAACTGTAAACTTGGACGATGAACTGCTGTCCCAGGCGCGGGAGATGACAAGCATCACGTCAAACACCAAGCTCCTTCGGGAAGCCCTGAAGGCGCTTGTGCAGAGGGAGAGCGCACGGCGGCTCGCCAAGCTGAAAGGCAGCGAACCCGGACTCCGCCCTATTCCGCGGCGCCGTTTTGATTATGGTTCTGATTGACACTTCGGTATGGGTTGAGCACTTGAGAGGGAAGACTGAGGTGGTTGAAGATCTGCTCACCACCGAGGAAGTAATTATGCATCCATTTATCATAGGCGAAATCGCCTGCGGCAATTTTGCGAACCGCGGAGAAGTTCTCTCGATGCTCCATGGACTGCCCGCTCTTTCCGTGACGGATGACTCTCTAGTACTGTACTTTATCGATCAGAACAAGCTGGCCGGGTCGGGCATGGGCTACATCGACGCTCATCTGCTCGCCTCCGCGATCCTCGAGCCTCCGACCCGAGTACTTACGCTCGACAAGCGCTTCAGAGCGGCCGCCGAAGCGATGGAACTTGAGTATGATCCCGCCCGGGGCTGATGGAATCCCGAAATTTCTTCAGCACCTGCAGCTGGCGGGCCCAAGTCAGGCCGGAGCGGGGCGGTTTGAGTAAAACACAGACTGTGTTAATCTTAACGGGAAATCGCGCGGACGAGAGTTTAAAATGGACAACACGCAGAGCAAGGAAAAAATAGACATAACTGACTACATCTGCCCGATGACGTTTGTTAAAACCAAGCTCAAGCTTGAGCAGATGAAGCGCGGGGAAGTCCTTGAAGTAAGGCTCTGCGAAGGAGAACCTCTTTCCAATCTCCCGAGAAGCGTGGAACAGGAAGGTCACAGGGTTCTCTCCATAGAGAAAGAAGAAGGCCGCTACCACAAGGTAATCATCGAGCGCTGCTAATGTATAGATCCGAAGCCGGAACCTCCACTGCCGGAGGTTCAAGAGTCGAATCGGTGGTTGACCTTATAGGCAACACCCCTCTCCTGAAACTTTCCGAGACGGCAAAGGAATGCTCTCCCGGAGTCAGTATTTACGCAAAGGCCGAGTGGTTTAACCCGGGAGGTTCAATAAAAGACCGCCCCGCCCGCAGAATGATCCTGGAAGCCATCCGCTCCGGCGAGCTCACAAAAGACAAGGTCATTATGGACTCCTCTTCCGGGAATACAGCGATCGCGTACGCGATGCTCGGGGCCGCGCTCGGGTACGAGGTTGAAATCGTAACGCCTGAGAACGTAAACACCGAGAGAAAAAAAGCAATCGAGGCCTACGGGGCGAAAATAACCTTCTCAAGTCCCCTTGAAGGTTCCGACGGAGCGATAAGAATTGCTCACAAGCTGAAAGCGGATAACCCTGAGAAATATTTCATGCCGGATCAGTACAACAATATTAACAACCTCCTGGCTCACTACGAGACGACTGCGCCCGAGATCTGGGAGCAGACAAAGGGCGCCGTGACCCACTTTCTTGCGGGACTCGGCACATCGGGGACTTTCATGGGGACCGGGAAAAGGCTTAAAGAATACAACCCCGATATAAAGATAATCGCGATTCAGCCAGAAGAAAGTCTTCACGGACTTGAAGGCATGAAACATATGCCCACTTCAATAGTTCCCGGCATATACGACGAGGAAGCGGCCGACGAAACTGTCTTTATCTCGACTGAGAAAGCGTATGAAATGATGGAGCGGCTGATGGATACCGAGGGAATATTCGTAGGTCACTCGGGAGGAGCCGCGGTCTGCGTAACGCTTGAGTACGCGAAAAAACTGAAAGAAGGAGTGCTCGTGACGATTCTTCCCGACTCGGGCAGAAGGTACCTGAGCGAAGGACTCTGGTGGTAAAGATATACAGATCGGCCTATCTGGGCATGACACGGGATGCGGAATCCGGTTACCCTTACGAGGTGTGCGGAGTAATGATCGGGAAAGAAGATACCGTCATCCACTTTCGCAAATGCGCCAATCTGGTCGCTGACGACAAATCCGAAACAGCGTTTAAGGAAACAGCAGACATTGACAGCAAGCGGTTAAAGGACCGTTACGAGCTTGATCCGCGTTCCTACATAGAGGCAGACTCGTGGGCGAGGGAGAACGGTCTTGAGATTCTCGGCATATACCACTCGCACCCGGACCACCCTTCGGTACCTTCAGAGACGGACAGACAGGTGGCATCGCCCGGATGGGCGTATATAATTTTCTCGGTAAACCGCGGAAAATTCGCCGACGCGAGAGTATGGTACATTGACGAGCAAGATTTCCAGTTTGAAGAAAGAAAGTTCGAAGTGCTTAAAGACCCCGACTGATGTAATGAAAAAGACAACCGAGACCCGGAGAAGGCTGCATATGCCGGGAGAGACGCGACTATGAATATGCAGGTTCTGTTTGAAAGTACGCTGGCTATCCTTCCCGAGTGCGTACTCATACTCGCCGGCCTGCTCATACTCATCTGCGCCCCGATTCTGAAAAAAAGATGGACGGGGTCGCTTTTTCTCCTCGCGATCTCAGGAACCGTGCTCTCCCTCATCCTTAACTTCTCCAGGTTCTCCGGCGAAAGTTCCGCGTTCTCCGGCGCGCTGGTAATCGATTCCTTCTCCGCCTATTTCAACTCCCTTTTTCTCCTGGCGGCGCTTGCGACTATCCTGTTTTCAAAAGATCACCTCGAGGGACGCACGCAATGGCTTGAGGAGTTCTACGCGCTTGTGCTTTTCTGCACGAGCGGGATGATGGTTCTCGCCTCCTCGGTCGAACTCATGACGCTTTTCGTGGGGTTCGAAATCATGTCAATCGCCGTCTACATACTCTCGGGGTTCAGAAGCAAATCCCTCGACTCTACAGAATCAGGCGTAAAATACCTTGTTCTTGGAGGCTTCTCTTCCGCGGTGCTGCTTTTTGGAATCGCCCTTCTCTACGGGGCTACCGGTTCCACTTTTCTGGAGGAAATTCTAAAAAGTCCGGGGAATCTTCCGATGTATGTATGCGGAGCCGCCTTTGTGGCAGTGGGAGTCATTTTCAAGATAGGAGCCGTGCCGCTTCACCAGTGGGTGCCCGATATCTACGACGGAGCTCCCCTCACGGTTACGGGATACATGTCCGTTGCGGTAAAAGCGGCGGCTTTTGTGCTGCTGCTGAGAATATTTCTCGGCTCCGCTCCGGGATTTGAAAACTACATGACGGCCGCGGTGCAGATTGCGGCAGTGCTGACCATGGTAGTGGGGAATATAGCCGCCATATATCAAAAAAGCGTGAAGAGAATGCTTGCCTACTCAAGTGTGGCACACGCTGGATACGCCCTCGTCGGGGTAGCGGCAGTTTTCTCAGACTCTTCGGTCGGAAGCGGGAGCGTTCTTTATTATCTGTTTGCCTATACTTTTATGAACCTCGGAGCTTTCGGAATCCTCGCCTACGCGAGCAGGGAGGGGAACGATTGTGACACTTTCGAGAGGATATCGGGACTCTGGAGCAGAAAACCGGCGGCATCGCTCGCACTTGGAGTATTTATGTTCTCGCTTGCGGGAATTCCGCCGACTATAGGATTTTTCGGGAAATACAGGGTGTTTTTAGCTGCAGTCGACGCCAATCTGACGCCGCTTGCAGTAATAGGAATAATAGCAAGCGTAATCTCCGCGTACTACTATCTCAAGGTGCTCGTCTACGCGTTTATGAGGGAAGACAGTTACGGGGCAAGCGCAAACAAACCGCTTTCGGGGGCTACAATTGCGGTGCTTACCGCAGTCACGGTTTTTTTCGGTATATTTCCTTTCTTGTCATGGGATCTAGCAGCTCAGGCCTCAAACACTCTTCTCGCCGCAATCGCGTTTTAGACTGCAAGGGGGTTTTATTTCGCCCGAGCGGGGAGGATTTTTATTTCAGAATTTAGGAAATGGAAAAAGGCAAGGACACTCAAGGCGTATTTGTAGATGTGATGGCGGTTTTTTTCTTCGCCCTCGGCGTATTTACCTTCGTAAGTCTTCTGGCTTTCAGCAACCTTCTTGAAATCGACGTAAAAGGCGCAATGGGAGGCACTGGCCTTTACGTGTCGCACTCCCTTGGAAGTTCCTTCGGGACGCTTTCCTTCGTATTTCCCGTGTTGATGTTCTACGCGTCTTACGTGATCCTGAGAAAGCGGCCCGCCCAGAAAATATACTGGAAGCTTTTCTCCACGATTATTTTCCTTCTCTCCTCGACCACCCTGCTAGGGCTTGTTTACGGAAAAAGCTCCCTTCTGGGATACTCGCCGGCCGGGGGATGGTTGGGTCTTGCGATCTCCAGGGAATTCGCGCAAAACATCCTGGGGACCTTTGGAACATACATTATCGCCATAATCGTCATATTCGTCTCCGTGATAATAGCAACGGAAACCAAGATCGCCACCGTAGTGAAAATCATCCGCCTTCTCTTCTCAGGTGTGTTAAAAGGAATTTCTGCACCGATCGGTGCGCTGAGACGCGCTGCCGCACGAAGGGGCACCCGAGGAAAAAAGAAGCAAGACGCACCAAAGGCGACCCCCAGGGCGGCAAAAACCACGGCCACAGAACACAAGCAACAAGCCGACACGGAACCACAGATAGTCTTCACTCCTCCCGCACCCGACAAGAAAGACGAGCCGTCCCCTGCCGCGCCCGAGAGCAAATGGCTTGACTTCTCCCTCCCCTCAATTGATCTGCTTGACCCGAAAATCGACACGTCGGTAGAGATAGACAAGGAGGCCATGTACCGGAAGGCCACATTGATCGAGGAAAAGCTTGCGGACTTCGGAGTAACCGGAAAGATCATGGAAATACGTCCCGGCCCGGTTATCACGATGTTTGAATACAAGCCCGCCCCGGGAATAAAAATAAACAAAATATCGTCCCTTGAAGGTGATCTGGCAATGGGTCTTAAGGCGCTGAGCATAAGAATCATAGCCCCCATACCGGGAAAGGACGTGGTCGGAATAGAGGTGCCGAACGAAAGCAGGGAGATAGTGGTGCTGCGGGAACTTTTCGAGAGCAGTTCGTTCATGGAGAAAAAATCGATGCTCACCATCGCCCTCGGAAAAGACATATCCGGAAAACCGCGCTACATGGACCTTCAGACCGCCCCGCACCTTATGATCGCCGGAACTACGGGTTCGGGCAAAAGCGTGCTCCTAAACGCCGCAATCACAAGCCTGCTCTACAGGGCGACCCCTTATGAGCTCAAGATGATAATGATAGATCCGAAGATGCTCGAGCTTTCCATATACGAAGACATTCCCCACCTGCTCCACCCGGTGGTAACCGAATCGAAAAAAGCCGTGGCCGCCCTTAAGTGGCTGGTCGGGGAAATGGATTCCAGATACAGGATGCTCTCCGAGGAAGGGGTAAGGGACATAGACAGCTATAACAGGAAGCTTGAAGCGCTTGAAATCGAAGAAAAACAGCTCAGGTGGCTTCCCTACATAGTCGTTATCATAGACGAGCTCGCCGACCTGATGATGGTCTCCCCGAGCGATGTCAAGGACTCGATAATAAGGCTCGCGCAGAAAGCCAGGGCGGCGGGAATTCATATAATAGTCTCCACACAGCGCCCCTCGGCGGACGTGGTGGCGGGACTCATAAAGGCTAACTTCCCGGCGCGCATATCCTTTCTCGTATCTTCAAAAGTGGATTCAAGAATCATACTTGACACAGGGGGAGCTGAGACCCTGCTCGGAAAGGGGGACATGCTTTTTCTCGCATCCGGCGGGAGCAACCTCTTAAGACTGCAGGGCGCGCTTATATCCGACGATGAAAGAAAACGGGTAACGGATTTTCTAAGGTCCCAGGCAGACCCGGTCTACATAGAAGAGATAACAAAAGACGACCCGGACGATGAGAGCGCGGGAGTCAGCGAAGACGAAAAAGACGAGCTCTACGAAACCGCGCTCGGCATAATAGCCGAAACGGGACAGGCATCCATCTCCATGATACAGAGAAGGCTCAAGATAGGATATAACCGCGCGGCCAGGATCGTTGAGACAATGGAAAAAGAAGGTCTTATAGGTCCTCAGGGAGCCGCCGGCAAACCGAGAGAAGTCTACGTGAACATGATTAAAGCGGACAGGGGAAACTCGGATTGAGAAAAATCGCGCTTGCGGCAGCGCTTTTCGCCACCTCCCTTCTTTTTACCGCGCAGCCCGCGAGGACCCAGGACCCAAGCACTGTTGTAAGCGGCATCCAGAAAAAATACGCTTCGATAAACGACCTCAGCTCTCCATTCACCCAGGTGACCCGGATAAAGGACCTCGATGAGAAAATCGCTTCCTCGGGCAAGGTGTGGTTCAAAAAACCCGGGATGATGAAGTGGCAGTACGAAGAGCCATGGAAAGATACGATTGTTTCTGACGGAAAGAAGGTCTGGTATTTCGACAGCCGGGAGAACCAGGCAACCGAGATGGAAATTGAAAGCGTCTGGGCAGACTCTCTCGGTTCCTATACCATCATTTCCATACTGGAGGATCTTGACCGCCTTTTCGATGTCCGACCGGCTGCCGGAAGCGCGGACGAGCGGGGGAATGTCCTCCTTGACCTGAAACAGAAAAACCGGGAGCAGTCAAAGCAGGTAACGATAGCAGTCGACCCCAAGACCTACATGCTAAGAGAAATCATAATCGGCGATATCTTCGGAAACATTACGGTCATAAAACTGGGCACCCCGGAAGTTAACCTCGGCATTGCCGATTCGTTTTTCAGTTTCAAAAAACCGAAGGGGGCAAAAATGGAGACTTTTCCCTGAGACCCTCTAGTTGACCTTGCGTTCGTCCATGCAGCAGGCAGGGACGTCAAGCGTGCCGTGCACCCCTCATCCCGCCCGCAAATCTTAAATAAAACTGCCGCCTGTATTTAGCGTGAGATAGTCGTGGCATGAGCGAAGAAGAGCTTTGTTCCCTGTCCATCCCTATGCTAAACTTTTCCGAAAGAGAACTATCAAAGCCAGTGGTGAGCTGAAAACCGTTTTACAAGACGGAAACAGTTCAGGCTGAGGTAACGGATAGAGCCATCAGTTCATAATCTTGGGAGGAAGATTTCGATGACGAAGTCAAACAACTCTTGCGATTCTTCCGGGGAATCACAGCCCCACTCTGAAACTCAGAAACAGGAAAAATCTGGATTCGGTCCACCGATAGCAATCGTGGGCATGGGGTGCCGGTTCCCCGGCGCACCGAGCATACCGGCCTTTTGGCGCCTGCTCGAAGCCGGCCAGAATACAGTGATGGAGGGCGTCCCGGGTTCCGGCATCGGACGTATGGACGAGCTTTTCCCCGATGGACAGATTCCGAGCAAGGCCTGTCGTTTCTGTGCCTATGTCGACGGAATCGAGGAGTTCGACGCGGGGTTCTTTCGCATTTCTCCGGTCGAGGCCCAGTTGCTGGATCCACAGCAGCGGATGATGCTGGAAACCACTTGGGAGGCTCTCGAGGATGCGGGCATGGACCCGGATCGGCTGAGGGGCACCCGCACCGGGGTATACACCGGGATCAGCAACGACGAATACAGGATGCTGGTAGTGGAGTCAAGGAAACCTGCCGATGCCGCCTCATGTCTTTATGCTCTGAGCGGCACGAACCTGAACGGTACCAGCGGACGGGTCTCTTTCGTGCTGGGCCTCATGGGACCGGCAAAGGCAGTGGACGCCGCGTGCGCGTCGTCCATGGTGTCGGTCCACGACGCGGTGGCGGACCTGCAGCAGGGCAAGGCGGATCTGGCCATTGCGGGCGGTGTGCAGGCTATCCTGAACAGTCGTATATTCGAACTCCGTGCGGATGCGATGATGCTGTCTCCGGACGGGCAGTGCAAGACGTTCGATGCATCTGCGAACGGTTACGTGCGCGGCGAAGGTTGCGGCGTCGTTATCCTGAAGCGCCTCAGCGAGGCCGAGGAGGACGGCGATCGGATCTGGGGGGTGATCCGAGGCTCGGCGGTGAATAACGGCGGGGCCAGCACCGGACTGACCGTACCGCACATCCCCGCACTGGAACAGGTGATGGAAGCGGCCCTGTCCGACGCCGGAGTTCCTGCTTCGGATGTGGATTACCTGGAGGCACACGGGACTGGAACAGCTGTAGGCGACCCGATTGAGATCGACGCCGTCTCCGCCGTCTACGGCAAAGGACGCAAAGCCGATCGTCCTCTTTTGATCGGTTCCGTAAAGACCAATATCGGCCACCTCGAGTCGGCTGCCGGAATCGCCGGTCTGATCAAGGCGGTGCTGGTGATGCAGCGCGGAGTGATTCCGAAGCATCTGCACTTCCAGGCCCCCAACCCTAGTCTCGATTGGGACCGACTGCCTTTGAAAATTACTTCGTCCATGATGGACTTGCCCGAGCGTGGCGGACGGCCGCGACTGGCGGGAGTAAACTCCTTCGGGATATCCGGAACAAACGCCCACATAGTGGTGGAAGAATACATCGCCCCAGGGGGATTGCCCTACGGAAAGAATGAGCTTGCGGGCTCAGCCCAGGCGGTGACAGTCTCTCTGCCGGAGACCGTGGAGAGTTTGCCGTTGCCGGAGCAAGAATTAAAGAGGCGCGAGACCCGTTTGCTGCCGCTGTCCGGAAAATCGGTGAACGCGCTCCGGGAACTTGCGGAGCGTTACCTCTCATGGCTGGATGAGCATCCAGAGGATCTTGCTTCCCAAAACGCCTCGGTAGAACCCTTGCTCTCGGACATGGCGTGGACTGCAGGCGTAGGAAGGAGCCATTTTGATCACCGTGCGGGCGTGGTGTTTCGGGATACCGGGTCGCTGCGGGAGGGGCTGAAAGCGCTGGGGGATGTGAGCGAGAGTCCGGGGCCGCAAACACCGACGAAGATAGCGTTCGCTTATACCGGGCAAGGAAGCCAATGGACCGGCATGGGAAAGGCGCTCTACGAACGTGAGCCGGTGGCGCGGGCGGTTCTTGACCGCTGTGAAGAGGTGTTTAGGGACGAAAGGGGCGCCTCGCTGCTTGACGTGATGTTCGGGGGCGGCGAGGGCGATCTGGGCGATACGGCGTGGGAACAGCCAGCCCTCTATGCCCTCGAGTGCGCGCTCACGGCGCTCTGGTCGAGCGTAGGAGTTCGTCCCAGCATAGTGTTGGGGCACAGCGTCGGGGAACTGGCGGCGGCGCAGGCAGCAGGAGTGTTCAGCCTGGAGGATGGAATGCGGTTTGCCGCGGCACGGGGCACCCTGCTGTCGGAAACCGAACCGGGCACAATGGCAGCGGTTTTTGCCACTCCGGCACGAGTGGCGTCGACGGTCGAAGAGCTGAACGAATCATCTGACAGTGTTGGGCTGAGCATCTCGGCGGACAACGGCACCCACCAAGTGGTGAGCGGCCCGATTGCAGAAATTGAAGCCATCTCGAAGCGTTTCGAATCGGAAGGAGTCCGGGTAAGACGATTGAACACGGCCCGCGCGTTCCACAGCGCCTTGGTGGAGCCAGCTCTGGACATGCTGGAAGCTTCCTTGGATAATGTGGCGGTCGAGCCACCCTCCCTCACCGTGGTCAGCAACCTGACTGGCCAAGTGGTGGAGCCTGGCCAGGCGCTGGACGGAGCCTACTGGAGGCAGCATGCCCGCGAGAAAGTGGCATTCGCCCGCGGTGTCCGGACGTTGGCGGAACTCGGGGTGGACTTGGTGTTGGAAATAGGGCCGAGACCGATCCTGGCCACGATGACTCGCTCGGCCTGGCCGGACTCGGTACAGACACCGGCGCCCATGGTGCTGTCGAGTCTGCGCCCACCGTCTGGTGAATCCTCAGCGTCCGCGGATGGCGCCGATTTCACGCAGGCCGTCACGGAAGCGTATCAGGCGGGGCTCCCGATTCGTTTTGAAGGGCTCTTTGCGGGAGAGGCGCGCCATCGCATCTCGCTGCCAAGCTATCCATTCCAACGCGAACGCCATTGGCTCGATTCGAAGAGAAAACAGCGCTCGGGCGTCGGCCACCCCTTACTGGGGGTCCGGCACGAATCCGCCACAGGCGAGGTCACATTCGAGACAGAAGTATTCCAGTCGGATCCGGAGTGGCTGAGCGACCACCGGGTGTTTGGCCGGGTTATAGCTCCGGGCGCGCTCTACGGAGCCATGGCGGCATCGGTATCCCTTACGGAAGAAAGCGGCGCGGTGGTTGTGGAGGACATGCAACTGCTCAACGCGCTGGTTTTCCCGAAGGAGGATTCCGAGGACGGTACCGGTGACGAGGGCCGGAAGGTGCAGGTTGTGCTTGATTCTTCCGAGCGGCCGAATTCGCGTCGTGTCCAGATATTCAGCAAGGGAAGTGGAGAGGACTGGACGGCACATGTGGAAGGCCACATATCGCAGGGCGCCCCCATGCCGGAAGCCGGTAGCCGCATTGATCTTGAAAGCCTCAAGACCCCCCTGTCACCAATAGACGTGGCAGACTACTACCGCGCCCGGGCGGGTACGGGGATCAATCTCGGCCCGTTTTTCCGTACGCTCGGGAAGGTCTGGTCCCGGCCAGGCGAGGCGTTAGGCGAAATTTCTTTCCCTGAAGCTCTCGGCCGCAATGAGCTGGACGTTCATCCGCTCCTGCTCGACGGTTGCTTTCAGGTTGTGGCCGCAGCGCGCAATCCAGGCGGGATAGAAGAGGAAACCACCTATCTGCCATTTGGCTGGGAGCGACTGTGGCTGGCGGACCGGCTGCCGGATCGCCTGTTCTGTCACGTGCGCATGAGTGAGGTTTCCCAAGGTACGGAAACGGAACAGGACGAGCCGCCTGAGGTCTGGAACGGAGAATTGCGCATCTACGATCCCAACGGGGTTCTGCTTGGCGGGCTGAGCGGATACATGGTGAAACGCGCGACGCGGGCGGCGCTGCTCTCCGCGGGCGAAGGGGTGAATGAACTGCTGTATGAGGTTGTGTGGCGCGAAAGGACTCTCCCGCCCGGAATGCTGTCCGCAGATTTTCTCGCATCTCAGGCAACGGTTGCAGCGCGCTCGGGGCTGCTCTCAGATTATTTGGCCGACGAAGGAGTCACGCCCAAAGACAGAAGCGCCCTCCTGACCGACCTGGAGCGGTGGTCTCGGTCCTGCGCGCTCGAGACCTTGGAGAAGCTGGGGTGGGAACGCGAGGTGGGCGTGACCGTGGATTCAGAGGAATTGCGGCAGCGCTTAAATGTCGTGGAGGAGCATAAGAAGTTGTTCCGCCGGACGCTCGAGATGCTGGCCAAGTCCGGGGTGTTGGAGGAGGTGGACGGCGACTTCGTCGTGAGGATCGGACCCGGGGATCCCTTGCCGGATGAAATGCCGCCTGACACCGAGGAATTCGCTACCCGAATGGCTGAGCTATATCCCCACGGCTTGACCGAGATCGGACTTTTTCGACGGTCTGGCAACGCCCTGGCAGACATCCTGCTGGGCCGAGCGGACCCGTTGACGGTCCTGTTCAGCAGCGGAGACCCGACCCCGGGCGATCTGTATCTAAAAGCCCCGGTGGCGCGTGCGGCGAACCGTCTACTGCGAGAAACGGTTCAGACTCTTGTGGAGGGGTTGCCCGACGGCCGACACCTCAGGGTGATCGAGGTCGGGGCGGGTACAGGATCGGCAACCGCGGCCATCCTGCCGGAACTCCCGGAAGGACGGTTCGACTACATGTACACGGATATCTCGGCGGGCTTCTTTGCGGAAGCAGAGGCGCGTTTCGGAGGCGAGGAAGCGTCGATAGATTACCGCATGCTGGATATCGAGAAAGATCCGGTGGAGCAGGGATTTGACTCCCACGGTTATGACCTGGTGATTGCGTCCAATGTGTTGCACGCCACGCGATACCTGGATGAGACGCTTGCGCACTGCCGGCGGCTTCTCGCGCCATCAGGACAGATGGTCGCGCTCGAGAACCTGAGGGGTATGGGTTGGATGGACCTGACTTTCGGGCCGTTGGACGGCTGGTGGCGGTTCGCCGATGCCTACCGACCGCAACACGCCTTGGTGGAGCCAGCTGTGTGGCGCCGCGTACTTGCTGACGTGGGTTTCGAGGAAATAGAAGTGCTGGGGCTAGAAGAGTCCGACTCGACCGGGATGCCGGATAAGGGTGTGATCGTGGCGCGGGGTCCGGCTGAGGTGACCGAAAAACCGGGCGTCTGGGTTCTGGCGGCGGATAGCGCCGGCGTGGCCGAGGAACTGGCAACGGAGTTGGCCGCGCGCAACCAGACAGTCGTGCTGGCGGACCATCAACTCCCGGAGAACGGGCATTCAGAAGCGGACGGATCCGGCATTGTCCGGTCAACGGTGGACATGGAGCGGCGCGAGTCGTGGCAATCGCTGTTGGAGTGCCTGCCCGGGGATGCGCCTCTTAGCGGCGTCGTGCACCTCGTGGCGCTGGGCGGCCACGGCCTGAATGCGACAACCGAAGAGATGGCGAAGGACACGAGGCAAGCGATGGCGAGCGCACTGGCGTTGACGCAGGGGCTGCTTGACTCCGATGTGGTGCCCGAAAACGGAGTGTGGTTTCTTACGCGGGGCGCCCAGGTGCTGGAGAGGGAGCTTGGCGGGGAACTTGCCGGCGCGACGTTATGGGGTTTCGGGAAGGCGCTGGCCCGCGAAGCGGCGCATCTAAAACCGAGGATGATTGACCTGGACCCCACAAAAACGCAGTCGCCTGAACTACTGGACGAACTGCTGTATCCCGATCAGGAGAATCACATCGCACATCGCTACGGACGACGTATGGTGGCCCGCCTGGTCCGGGCCGGGACCGACACGGAGCGGTTGACGTTGCCGGAGCAGCCGGGCTGGGTGCTGGCTCCGGATCCGGAAGGCATATTCGATAAGCCTTACGTCAAGCCGCTGCCGGAGCATTCCCTGGAGCCGAAAGAAGTCCGCGTCGCGGTCGAAGCTGCCGGGCTGAACTTCTGGGATGTATTTCGTTCGCTTGGCTTCATTGAAGAGGAGAACTTAGGCAAGGAGATGTGTGGCCACGTGCTCGATGTGGGTTCCGAGGTGTCAACCGTCTCGGTCGGCGACCATGTGGTTGGATTGGGGTTCGGTGGTGCGTTTGCAGACGAAATGGTTATACGGGAGGAGTTGGTGGCGCCCGCGCCATCGGGAATCTCGGTGACGGATCTCGCCACGGTGCCGAATGTGTTTGCCTCAGCCGCATTCTCGTACGAACTCTCAGGGCTAAACGCCGGCGAACGGGTGCTGATTCACGCGGGTGCTGGCGGTGTGGGACTCGCGGCCATCCAGTTGGCGCGTGCCGCAGGCGCCGAGGTGTATGCCACGGCGAGCGAGCTGAAGCGGCCATATCTTCGCTCCATCGGCGTGGAGCATGTGTTTGACAGCCGCACGACAAAGTTCGGGGAAGAGATCCTCGAGGCCACGGACGGAGCAGGAGTCGACGTGGTCCTGAACAGCCTGACGGGAGAGGGATTCATCGAGTCGAGTCTGTCATGCCTGGCACAGGGTGGCCGGTTTGTGGAATTGTCCAGGCGGGACATTCTGAGCGAGGAGGAGATGGCCGAAGTTCGTCCCGATGTTGCCTACTCCATTCTAGAGCTGGATGTTTTGAAGAAGACTGACCCGGCTTGCGTCGGAAAGGTTCTCCGGGAAGTGATGGAGCGCCTTAAGGCGGGAGAACTGAAACCGCTTATCCACAGCAGGTGGCCCCTGGCCGAAACGGGGGCCGCATTGAGATTCATGCGATCGGCCCGGCATATCGGGAAGATCGTCGTGACGACACCACCGCTTGTGAGAGGTGGGTTGCGGCAGGATCGCACCTACCTAGTGACCGGCGGCTTGGGCGGTATCGGGTGCGCCGTGGCCAGCTGGCTGGCGGATCACGGCGCAGGGGCAATCGTGCTCAATGGACGACGGTCACCGGACCCCGAGGTTGAAAAAGAGATTGACTCGTTGCGTGAACGCGGGTCCACGGTGAGGGTGGAGCTGGCGGATGTGACGGATGCCGCTGCTGTGGACGACATGCTGGCGCGGATGGACCGGGAACTGCCGCCGCTCGGCGGAGTGATTCACAGCGTGGGAGTGTTGTCGGATGCTTCACTGTCGAACCAGAGTTGGGAGAGATTCGAGCAGGTGCTATGGCCGAAGGTGCTGGGCGCCTGGCACCTGCACCGTGCGACGGCGGACCGCGATCTGGAACTCTTCACCCTCTTTTCGAGCCGAGTTGGCGTCATGGGCAATCCGGGACAGGCGAACCACGCCGCAGCCAATGCGTTTTTGGACCAGCTCGCCGCCCACCGGCGGGCGGTAGGGCTTCCGGGACAGGCCATTGCCTGGGGAGCGTGGTCAGAGATCGGCGAAGCGGCGGAACAACGAGATCGGATTGAACGGCAACGAGCGGCGCTCGGCGGCCGCTGGTTTACACCCCAGCAAGGTCTCAGGGCGTTCGACAGGCTGGTGCGCCAGGACGTAACGAATTCCGTGGTGATGTCTATGGACTGGGCAGTTTTTGAGGAGGCTGTCGAAGACCGTCCCTCCCTGCTAGAGGACCTGCTGTCCACCAGTTCCAAGGCCGACGCCGACTCGCCTGCTCAGGCGGACGACCTGATGTCCAGAGTGCGGAAAACGACTGTGGCGGAACGCGAAGGCATGCTGGTGTCATTCCTCCAAGGGGAAGTGCAGGCAGTTCTGCGGCTGCCGTCGACGCCGACGCCAACAGTGGGGTTCTTCGATCTGGGGATGGACTCATTGATGGCAGTAGAACTGAGAAACCGGCTCAACCGAGCATTCGCGGGCGAGTATGTCGTCTCCAACACAGCTGTCTTCGACTACCCCGACATCACGACCTTAGCCCACTATCTGGCGGGTGAACTCGGTCAACTGGGCGGAGACAGTGGAACGGCTCCAACGCCCGAGACAGCCGCACCCCCACCGCGCCCGTCCGTCGCTACTGAGGATGACGACATAGCGATAGTCGGCATGGCGTGCCGCTTCCCGGGCGCGAAAAACCTTTTGGAATACTGGAATCTTCTGGAATCGGGCACTGACGCAGTGACCGACGGACGTCAGGCCGGCGATTCGCCGAGGGACACCTTTGGAGACTCAAATTCCGAGAGCGCCACCCACCTGCACGGCGCGTTTGTTGAGGGTATCGAGTGGTTTGACTCACGCTTCTTCCGCATTGCGCCGATAGAAGCGCGGATGATGGACCCACGACAGAGAATGATGTTGGAGACAAGTTGGGAGGCTATCGAAGACGCCGGAATCGCTCCCGACAGCCTACGAGGCAGCCGCACTGGAGTGTATGCCGGAGTCAGCCACAGCGAATACCAACATGTGATTGAAGCCAGCGGTAAGGCTGGCACTTTCCTCGGCCTAATGGCCAGCGTCACCGCCGGGCGGGTCGCGTCCGCACTGGGTCTTGAGGGTCCGGCAATGGCCATCGATATGGCCTGCGCCTCGGCATTGGTTGCGGTGCATCAAGCCGTCGTTGGGCTACAGCGGGGCGAGGTGGACCTAGCCCTCGCCGGAGGCGTGCATGCGGCGCTGTCGCGCGACATTTCCAAACTTATGCTGGATGTGGGGATGCTGTCGCCGAGTGGGCAGTGCCACCCCTTTGATGCGTCTGCGGACGGCTATGTACGCGGCGAAGGCTGCGGAATGCTCATTTTGAAACGACTGAATGAGGCAGAGGTTGACGGCGACCGGATATGGGGCGTCATCAAGGGTTCTGCCATTAACCAGAACGGGGCAAGCGCGGGATTGACCGTTCCGAACGGCCCGGCACAGGAGCGTGTTATAGAGGAGACGCTTGTTAAGGCGGGCCTCACCGGAAGGGATGTTGACTATCTCGAAGCACACGCGACAGCCTCCCAGTTGGGCGACGCAATTGAAGTACACGCGGCAGGCTCGGTGTACGGCAGAGGGCGCGACGCCGACCGCCCGCTACTGATGGGCACCGTAAAGTCAAACATCGGATATCTGGAGACGGCGGCGGGCGTTGCCGGCCTGATAAAGGCTGTGCTGGCGATGAAGCAGGGTATCATTCCGAAACATCTGCACTTCAAGGAACCGAACCCACAAATCGACTGGGACCGGCTGCCCGTGCGGGTGACTTCTGAAAAGACCGACTGGCCACCCCATCCTGACAGGCCGCCACGCGCGGCAGTAAGCGCGTTCGGCATATCGGGCACAAACGCGCATATGGTGGTGGAAGGCTACGGAATCGCGACAGAGAATGGCAGCGGAAGTGCTGGAGTCCAGTCGCTTAGGGGCGCCGCGCGGCAGGTGCCCGTTTCTCTGCCAGAGCCGGTTGCGAATCTGCCGCTAGCTGCGGGAGAACTAACGGAGCGCACAGTGCGTTTCCTGCCGCTATCTGGCAAGTCGGACGGCGCCCTGCGGGACATGGCAGGACAGTACCTGTCGTGGTTCGACAACCATATTGCTGAGTCGTCACCCCAAGCACCTGCACTTGCTGACATAGCGTGGACGGCGAGTGTCGGACGCAGCCATTTTGACCATCGTGCCGCTTTAGTGTTCGGGGATATGCAGTCTCTGCGTGCAGGGCTAACGAAACTCGCGGAGACCGACGCTACGCCTGATAAGCCAGATCCACAACCCGTAACAAGGGTGGCATTCGTGTACACAGGCGAGGGAAGCCAGTGGGTTGGTATGGGCGAGGCGCTGTACAACAGCGAGCCAGTCGTACGCGCTGTTTTGGACCACTGTGACGCCGTGGTGCGCGCAGAGAGAGGAGCATCGCTGCTCGATGTGATGTTCGGGCGCACCGAAGCAGCGGGCGATTTGAATGATGCCGATTGGGCGCAGCCAGCTCTCTACACATTGGAGTGCGCGCTGACGGCGCTGTGGGCAAGCGTTGGGATCCGCCCGAACGTCGCTCTGGGGCACGGCACGGGTGAGATTGCCGCGGCGCAGGCTGCGGGAGTCTTCACCTTAGAGGACGGACTGCGCTTTGCCTTGACTCGTGGCACGCTGATGGCGGCGCTGCCGGGAGTGGATCCGAACCAATCTCTGAACGGTCTGGAAGTGGCATTTGCAGAGAGTGAGATCTCACCTCCATCCCTGACTCTGGTGAGCGGCGTTACGGGGCAAGTTGTGGATGCGGACAGCCCGCTAGACGGGGCGTACTGGCGTATGCAGGCGTGCGAGACTGCGGCGTTCAGCGCAGGTGTCTCCACGCTTGCCGAGTTGGGAGTGGATGCAGTGGTAGAGATTGGCCCCGGCGCGGTACTGGGGCCGCAGGTGAATCTCGAATGGCCGGACTTGTCAAACGTAAAGGAAGCCCCCACTTCACCACTCGTGCTTGCAAGCCTGATGCGACCATCCGACGGGGATTCACAGGAGCGCAGTACCGGTTTTGCGGAGGCGGTTGCAGGGGCATACGATGCGGGACTGGCACTTTCCTTTGAGGGCATGTTCGCCGGGGAATCGCGCCGCCGCATCTCGCTGCCGAGCTATCCGTTCCAGCGCAGGCGTCACTGGGTGTAACTGAGGTGCCGTGTCACGGAGAAAACTAGAGAAAAATCGATTGACCCAAGCGCCTATGTACTGTACCATTGTGTTCTAACATCTTAAATTTTTAAAAGGAGGACTGTAATTATGGCTTCAGTTGAAGAGCGACTAAGACAACTTGCGGACGAAAACCTGGAGGTAGACGGACAGCCGGTAGGCAAATTGCTGGACCCGGACAAGGGACTTGCTGATGTAGGTGTTTCCTCTATGGACGCAGTGTCATTCGCCAAAGTGCTCGAATCGGAGTTCAACGTCTCTCTCCTTCCCGGAAAGGCCGGGGAGATCAAGACTATTGGAGAGTTGATAGCGTACTTGGAGGCTAACGCTTCTTAACACCTCTCTGCTGTAGAGGTAACCGGCATCTGATGTCCGTTTCTGCTGCAAGACGCTGGTGGAGTTCCTTCCGTAAAACTGGTCCCGTTACCGTCATGTATGTAGACCTGACTCCTAACGCCAGCCGTGAGGCATCATCTTTACTATGGCTGAATGAGGAAGAACAGATGCGCTGTCGCCAATATCCGCTCCCAGGTCCTCGTCGCAGGTTTGCTCTGTGTCGTGCCGCGCTTCGGGCTATCCTCTGTCGCCAGCTCGGTTGCGACAATGAGCGCCTCAGTTTCGGTTCATCTGATCATGGAAAGCCGTTCGCACTAGTAGACGAGGAACCGGCAGCCATCAGCTTTAACCTCAGCCACAGCGGAAAGCACGGCTTGATAGCTTTTGTTCCCCATGGACGTCTGGGCGTGGATGTGGAGGAGCGCGTCCCCCGAAGGGATTTTGACGAACTGAGCGAAGCCGTGTTCGGTCCTCACGAACAGTCCGCCCTTGCATGCGTACATGGCCGCGACAGGGTTCAGCTATTCTTCAGACTCTGGACCATCAAGGAAGCCCTGATCAAGGCTCTTGGCCTAGGTTTTACCCTTGATGTGTCTCAGTTTGAAGTGCCACAAGCCTTGCATCGGGGAAAAATGAGCATGTTCCGCTTCCCACAGCTGCCGGAAATACACTGGCGCGTCGAATACATCGGCAACGAGGATTTCTCAGCAGCCATCGCGCACGAACTTGTCCCGTCCCAATTGGGCGAGCGGTCATTACAGCGGCTGAGCGGTGACGTGTCAGAAAAACGAGGAATTTGCCAGTGACTTCAGAAATCGTATGGGAGGTACCTGAACCGCTTTCCACTCACGATGTCCGCATGGACGACGAAACCGTCATTACGCTGCGGCAACATGGAAACCCGTCGGGACCGCGACTCGTTCTGAGCCACGGCAACGGTCTCGCAACCGACCTTTATTATCCGTTCTGGTCACTCTTGGTCGACGATTTCGACCTTATAATCTACGATCTCAGAAACCATGGCTGGAACCCGGTAAGCGATCTTGAAAACCATAGTCTTCCAACATTGGCTCAGGACAACGACACCATTCTTGAGGCTGTTGACCTTCACTATGGAGCAAAGCCCAGAATAGGTGTGTTCCACTCAGTTGCGGCTCTGGCGACTCTGCTATCACCCAAAAAGGGCGGCGACTTTGCAGCCCGGGTTCTGTTCGACCCGCCTGTCTGCAAACCTGGCCGGAGCTTTAAGGATTATGAAGATATCGCAAAACGTATGGCCAAAACGATCCGTCAAAGCACAAGTCAGTTTAAAACCACGCAGGAACTTGTGGACATTCTTCCTTACATTCCAGCCTGGCAGCACGTGGTGCCAGGGGTATTCGACCTTTACGCAAGAACAACCCTGCGTGAGTGTGCGAATGGAGAGGGGTATGAACCTCGCTGCCCTCCTGAGTACCAGGCGCAATTAATAGAGTACGCCAGCGCCTTCGCCGTACTCGTGGACTTTCAGTCGCTACTCTGCCCGACAAAGGTCATCGGGGCTGACCCGACCTTGCCATACTCATACCTGCCGACGCTCGACCTGAGCGATATGTCTACCGTGGATTACGACTTTCTGCCTGACACTACGCACCTTCTTCTTTTGGAAAAGCCGCAGGAATGCGTCAGGTCCATGCTTGAGTTCATCGAGCCGATTATCACTACGTAAACTCGGCCCCTTCCCTTGCGTTGGCTCGCCAATTCAGGCAGCCGTTACGCTTCGACCCGCACCGTAACGATATCCATCCCCTGATATTTCCGGTGGCGCACCGATGAGGCATAATGACGCAACAGGCGGAACGATATTTCCCTCTCATCCACGCTTTCGTCCTCCTCGTTAAGATACGCGAGACGGTCCTCCAGGTTCTCCTCGTCCTCAAGCGTCGAGATGAATTCCATCTCCACCGCCCTACCGTCGGGACGCACGGCTATGATCAGGCGCGACGTTTTGTCCGTCCCGCTATCCTCGGGATATTCACTGTCTGGCTGCAGCAGGCTCGAGAGCGTCTCCTCGCCCGCCGAACGCAGCCGCTGGGTCGCCGCCTCGCTCCAGTCCATATCGGCGGCAACTTCCCGCATGAAGGCATCAATTTGCGGCAGGTCGGAAAAGTCCAGTCGGACCTCCAGCTTCCTGGAACGCGGACTGGTCACATTCAGGAAGATGTTGAGCGCAATCGCCGTTGCCGCGCCCACCGTGATGCCGTTGCCAAGCAGCGTGCCCCACGGGTGCGCCAGCAAGTTCTCAAGAATGTTTTGCTGCTCGAACCCGACACCAAGCGCGAACGACACGCCTACAACAACGGTCTTTTGAAAATCCAGTCCGTCGCGCACAATAGTCTGCACTCCCTCGACAAAAAATATTCCCACGGCAAGTAAGAGAAATGCCCCCATCACCGGATTGGGTATGGTGAGCAGCGCGCCCGTGAACTTTGGCAGCAATGCCAGTACCAGAAGCATGATCGCTATAACGTATCCCACATTGCGGGCGGCGACTCCCGTCATGTTCACGACCGACGCCGTGAATGACGAATATGGCGACGCAGGAGGCGTTCCGGCAAGACCCGATAGCAAAACACCCAGCCCATTTGAGTAGAGCGAGCCTTGGAGCAGCCGAAAATCGGTCGTCCTCGGTCTGCGCCGCGACACCCGTTGAATTACCACATTGTCTCCAATGCCTTTGATCGCCTGCACCAGAGTGACAATCAGGAACATCGGCAGCAACGCCCAGAATCCGGCAGCCAATGTAAGATCCAACCCTTGGAAACCGACTTGGGGAATGCCGACCCACGGCGCCGCGTACAGCGGCTCCAGGTCATACACTCCCAGCAGGGCCGCAGCAATGCATCCGGATGCGAATCCGATCAGTATGGACCACGGACGCCAGCGCCGCGGGGCGCGCAGTATCAGCGCCGTGGATACCACCAGCGTTACCGCAGCTACGAACAGCCCAGCGAATGCCGGCGCACCCTCCGGGACTTCCCCGAATCGATCCAAACAGATGGGCAGCACCATCACGGCTATCAGCATAAGCACTGTGCCTGACACGGTCGGCGTTATCACGCGCCGCAGTTGGGGAAGCCTTGTCGCTATAGCAAAGAAAAAAAGCGCAGACACTACCATCAGGCTGGCCAGCATCGCCGGTCCTCCCTCATGCAGGGCAAATACCGACAGCGGGATGTAGTTGGGCGTCACTCCCATGACGACCAGATGCCCCGCACCAAATCGGCTTATCTTGGAGGCTTGCAGCGCGGTGACTATCCCTACGATTATCAGCGCCGAGAATACGGACCAGGTCAGATATGCTTCGTTCTGGCCGGTCGCTAGAACATTGATAACCACTATCGAAACTGCGAGCGGCAGCACAAGCACGATGCCCTGTATGGCGACGATGAAAGAGGAGAGCGGCGTGCATTTTTCGTCCGGCTCGTAGCGGATGTGGTCGTTTACAGGGGTTGAAGCCAATCCGAACCTCCCAATCAGGTTTCATCGCTGGCGTAAAGAGTATCGGTATCAGCTCAGCGTGTTAACCAGTTTAGCTTCGACGATTCTGTGATCCTGAGTCAAAAGCGTCGCGCCGAGCACACGAGCGGTCGCCACGAGGATGCGGTCCGCCGGATCGCGGTGAAAGGAATCCGGCAACGACACTAACTCGGCCGCTACCGCCGGAGAGATGCCATGTCGCCGCACCAGCGGAGGTGCAACCACCTTCTCCAACCACTCCCGGAGGGGAATCTTCAGGCGAATACGACCCAGACTGTGCAGCATCGCCACTTCCCAAAGCGAAATATCAGATACCTGCAACGGCGAGTCGGCGTCGGCGGACGCAATAACGTCCTGTTGATCCCGAGACAGCCGACTGCGGTCCCCGTGCCACCACAGCAGGATATGTGTGTCGAGCAACACATTCTTCACTTCAGGCTGTCCCACTGCTCTTCTGGGAACACTGGTTCCACTACATCGCCATCTATGATGACCGTCTCCTCCAGTTCACTCTGGGGATACCGGTTTCCCTCGCTGAGCACACGTGACAGCTCCGCAACTGGCTTACCACGCTTCAGGATAACCACCCGTTCGCCGGTCTCGTGAACGCGGTCGAGGATGGCTAGGCACCGTGCCTTGAAATCGGATGCATTAATCGTCGTCATATGACCAGTATTCATGACCGGTCATATTATGTCAAGGCACTTCGGAAGAATGCAAGAAAACCGAAGAAGTAGGTTTTTTCTCCCCGCTCCTACCTGTCGACTTCCCCGAGCACTATGTCAATGCTGCCTATCGCGGCAACGACATCGGAGACGAATCCCCCTTTTACCATACCCGGAAGGGCCTGCAGGTTCACAAATGACGGCCCGCGAACCCGCATTCTGTAGGGTTTTCCCGTACCGTCGCTTACTATGTAGTAACCAAGCTCTCCCTTGGGGTTCTCCACGGCGTGGTATATCTCCCCGGGAGGAGTCTCAAAACCGCTGTAAACCAGCACGAAATGCCTGATCAGGGATTCCATTTTAGTGTAGACAAGCTCTTTTTCGGGCAAGACGATATCGGGAAGATCGGCTATGTAGGGGCCGTCGGGAAGATTACGAAGAGCCTGCTCGATTATGCGAAGGCTCTGTCTCATCTCCTCCATCCTGCAGAGATACCTGGCGTACGCGTCTCCTTCATTGGCGACCGGTATGTCGAACTCGTAGTTTTCGTAATCAAGGTAGGGAGCGGCCTTTCTTACGTCATACGGAACGCCGCTTCCTCTCAGTATGGGGCCGGTAATTCCAAGATCGATAGCCTGCTCCTTGCTTATAACCGCCACTTCCTTGGTGCGGTCGATCCATATCCTGTTTCTCGTAAGAAGCCTGTCTATCTCGCTTAAGGTCTCAGGGAATATCTTAAGAAAATTCCTTATCGTGTCCGGGAAATCTTCGGGAAGATCCATGGGGAGGCCCCCCACCCTGGGGTATGAAGTCGTGAGTCTCGCTCCGCACACCATCTCGAGAATCTCGTAGATACGCTCTCTCTCCTTGAAGCAGAAAAGAAAAGCGGTCATCGCGCCGAGATCCATGGCGTTTGCGCCTATACCTATGAGGTGGGACTCGATCCTGCCGAGCTCAAACATTATCACCTCGGCCACCTTGGCCCTCGGGGGAATCTCATCCTCAATCCCGAGGAGCTTCTCAACGGCCAGTATGAAGCCTATGTTGTTGCAAATCGAGGCCAGGTAGTCCATTCTGTCGGTGTAGGGAAGACATTTCTGGTAGGAGATATCCTCGCAGAGCTTCTCTATTCCCCTGTGCAGGTAGCCGATGTGAGGAACGGCTTCTTGGACTATCTCTCCGTCAAGGTAAAGAACCACCCGCAGAACCCCGTGGGTTGACGGATGCTGCGGCCCCATGTTAAGCATCATGGTCTGTTTTCTCGTACCGTCGGCCTCAGTGCCTAGCTCTTCTGTAACAATCTCGACTCTTTCCATCACTCAAGCCCCTCATCAAGAGCCCGCTCGAAAGATCTCTTTGAAGATTCCCTGTCTCTCACGTCGAAATCCTTTCTGAGCGGAAACTGGTCGTAATCCTCGGGCATCAGTATTCTTCTCGGGTCGGGATGTCCTCTGAAAGTTATCCCGAACATATCGTAAGCCTCTCTCTCAAGCCAGTTCGCCCCGGACCACACCGACGTTACGGAATCAATCGCGGGGTTATCCTGCTCAAGAGCAGCCTTGAGCCTTATTTTCAGGTTCTCTTCGTAGTTCTCACCGAAGCGGTGAATGAGGTAAACAACCTCGTACCTTGGGAATTTAACGGTCAGGTAGTCAACAACCGTAACGTCCACAAGGTAAGTAAAACCGAGGGTGTTTTTCAGAAGCGAACAGCACTCGACTATCGATTCTGCCTTTACAGTAAAGGTGGTCTCCCCGCGGAATGTGCTCTCCGAGAGGATGTACCCGCTTATTTTTTCCCTTATTTGATCGACAGGGTCAGGTGGGGAGGTCATACGATCGGGGGTCCCTCGTTATCTATTTTCTTCTGGATTTTCATGACGGCGTCAATAAGGGCTTCGGGTCTCGGGGGACAGCCGCCAACGTAAACATCCACCGGAAGGAATTCGTCTATTCCCTGAACAACAGCGTAACTGTCAAAAGGTCCGCCGCCGCATGTACACGACCCCATCGCTATTACCCACTTGGGTTCGGGCATCTGTTCGTAGATCCTTCTGCAGACCGACGCCATCTTGTAGGTTATGGTACCGGAAACTATCATCAGATCCGCCTGTCTCGGCGAGAATCTCACGGTTTCGGCCCCGAACCTCGCGATATCAAACCTCGAGGAGAAAGTCCCCATCATCTCAATCGCGCAACAAGCGGTTCCAAAAGCCATTGGCCACAGGCTGTGTTTCCTTCCCCAGTTGGCAACCGCGGAGACCTTGGTCGTTAGAAAACCGTCTCCGCCGAGAAGTGGTCCGCTGCTTACTCCCATTCCAAAGCTCCTTTTTTGAGAACGTAAAAGTACCCGCCGATTACAACAAAAAGGAATGCCAGCACCTCAATAAGTGCCACCATCCCAAGCTCCCTGAACACGACCGCCCAGGCGACAAGGAACACGATTTCTATGTCAAACAGTATGAAGAGGGCTCCTATGAGGTAATACTTGAGTGAAACCTTCTCCCTTGCGTCTCCCTTGGGAACCATCCCCGATTCATACGGAATCAGCTTGCGCCAGCTTCCGTATCTTTTCGGACCGAGCAGATAGGAAACGGACAGAAGCGCCGCGGCAAGAACGATCGCTATTACTATTATCAGGAGGACGGGAACATACTGGTCTAACACAACACAAACAAGGTTAGTATCAGGGGATAAATTGTCAAGAAAATCCCACGCTCCCGCAACCATGTTTTTACGGTCAACAATGGGAAAAGACCTGTAAAACGGTTAACATATCCCGGGTTACGCAAACATGGAAAAAGAGATCGCAAAAGCGTACGAATTCGTAACCAATTCCAACGAAATCGTCGTCCTTACAGGGGCGGGAATCTCGGCTGAAAGCGGTATTCCCACATACAGGGGAGAAGAAGGGCTCTGGAGGAATTACGACCCCCACGAACTTGCAACGCCAGAGGCCTTTTTCAGAAATCCCAAGTTGGTGTGGGAGTGGTATGACTCAAGAAGGGCTATAATGAAAAACGCCAAGCCCAATCCCGGCCACTTCGCGATAACCGCGCTTGAGAAGGAAAAAAAGGACTTCACACTCATAACGCAAAACGTAGACGGCCTTCACTTCGCGGCCGGGACACGAAACGTAATAGAACTTCACGGAAGTCTCTGGGAAATCAAATGCACCGAATGCGAAAAAGTGGAGAAGAACTATCAGGTACCTATTCCGGAACTTCCCCCTAAGTGCGACGCCTGCGACGCGCCAATGAGGCCGAACACCGTGCTGTTCGGAGAAATCATCCCGATGGAGACAATAGACAGGTGCCTGTTCGCAATAGAGCAGTGCGATCTTCTTCTGATAGTGGGAACCTCGGGAGTGGTCGAACCTGCGGCTTCAATGGGGCTTATAGCGAAAAAAAGCGAGAAACCGGTAGTGGAAATCAATATTGATGTGACCCCCGGTACGGGTCTTTACGACGCAAGCGTAATGGGTAAATCGGGAGAAGTCCTGCCCCTCCTCGTGGAATCCGAAACTTCCAGAAACCGAATGTGACGAAAAATCAGGCCGGGTCCCGAGATTCTGGACCAGAGAATCCACTCAAAGGGAATTCACAAGAGCGTAAAAAATTAAGTCCTACGGCACATCTCACCATCCAGCCCCAACTGCCATTACTAGGTAGTTGTTGAGTTTGATAGGACCACTCGTATTGAATAATTTTTATAATCTAGGCTAACACGGAGAAGGCGTATCTTGAACAAAGGAAAAAGCGGCTGCTTTACAGGTGAATTAACGTCGCGATGCCTTTGGGTATTCCTAGCACTAATTGCGGTACTCGGTTCTACGGGCTGCGGTGGCGAGAGTTCATCTTCAGCGGGTTCAGGAGAAACCTCGTTGCCAGAATCGGTCGAAACAGCACCCCCGGAACCAACTGAACCGTCTCCACCGCCGTCGCTTCCACCATCATCACCGCCACCGCTGACCTGCGGTACAAGCGATGAACCATGGCAAGAAGGTATGTTCTGTCCCAGCGACAATTTTCATCAATACTGCGCGGATCCGAGCAAAGCTGTTAGTCAAGACGCCATGCAGGGAACATACGTGGATGAAAACAACTGGCTTCGGTCCTGGAGTCATGAAACCTATCTCTGGTACGACGAAATCGAGGATGTGGATCCGGCCTGCTGCACTACGGAGGAGTACTTTGAGCTAATGAAAACAAAAGAGACGACATCTTCCGGAAAGCCAAAGGACAGGTTCCATTTCTCACAGCCCACCAGAGAATACCGGCAACTTTCCAATGAGGGCATTACGGCTGGATATGGCGTCAGACTCAAAATTCTGCAACGCTCGCCTCCGCGAAATGTGGTGGTAGCCTACACCGAACCCGGCTCGCCCGCGACCGCGGCCAGCGTCAATCTTGTGCGCGGCACACAGATCCTCGGCGTTGACGGCATTGATATCGTAAATTCCACCGACGAAGACGAGGTAGACAAGATAAACGCCGCTTTGAATCCATCTGTTGGTGATACGCACACATTCACTGTTAAAGATCCCGGTTCATTCTCCCATGAGCGCTCCGTGACAATGACCGCAAGAGAGATCACAGTGCATCCGGTGCAGAAAGTAAAAGTGATAACCACCCCCGAAGGAGACCGCGTAGGTTACATACTGTTTAACGCTCACAATGACCCGGCGGCGCAACCGCTAATAAACGCCGGCAACACATTTAGGAGAGGAAGAGGCATCGATGACCTAGTGCTTGATCTTCGCTATAATCCTGGCGGGTTCATCTACATCGCGCAGATTATAACATCGATAATAGCCGGGTCCGCAGGCAATGGGAAAAACTTCGCAACAATTGAATATAACGACAAAACAGACAATGTATCCGCTCCCTTTGCCGGCGCGTTCAAAGATGAGAACGGCACTGTGTATCGACTGCCGTATCTTGATCTTCCGCGCCTGTTCGTTCTGACCAGTCCCAGCACCTGCTCGGCAAGCGAACTGATCATCAACAGCCTGCGCGGCATCGACATAGAGGTAATATTGGTTGGTTCGACCACATGCGGCAAGTACTACGGTTCTGTTTCGACAGACAATTGCGGCACGACTTATTCCACTATTCAGCTAAGGATAGTTAATAACAAGGGAGTTGCCGATTATGATGACGGTTTCTCGCCTACCTGCTCCGTTGCGGACAATGATTATGACCACCAGCTCGGCGACCCGGAGGAAAGCCTTCTTAAAACAGCCCTCGCTTATCAGGCTGACGACGCGTGTCCTTCATCAAGTGCAGCTCAAGTCCCAGATGTCGCGACGAAAAACTCCCAGGAAGAATCGTTATCAATCGATCCCATTCCCTCGCCATATTCCAGCTTGCCCGGTTTGATTCTCGATCGGTAAGCTTTTGAGCAAACCCGATCTTATATTTTTTCCGTACCGCAACCTGCATCACTGAACGCCGTAACTTTTTAACGTTGCACGCGTACCTTGATAAATTAAGGTCATCCTGCGATAATGTACGTCTAGCCAAATCCACCTTGGCATTTAATCAGAGGAGAACTGCAGTGCACAAAGGAAAAAACCGCCTTTCCCCATACAGATCCACTTCGAGACACTTGCTCGCGATATGCCTAACGTTGCTCGGAGTATCGGTTTTTCTCGGTTGCGGCGATACTTATGAAACAGCTCCGGCAGAAGAACCGGCGTTTTTTCCCAGTGATATCTTCGTAGATACCTGCGCCGACCTCAGCAAAGCTTATTATAAGAGCATCTCCTCTCAAGGCATCTACGCAGATGAAAACAACTGGCTTCGGTCCTGGAGTCACGAAACCTATCTCTGGTACGACGAAATCAAAGATCAGGATCCTTCCTGCTGCAGTACTCCCGTCTACTTTGACTTGATGAAGACCTTTGAAACAAACGCTTCCGGAGCTCCCAAGGATAGATTTCATTTCACCGTACCTACTGCAGAATTCTTGGCAGAAAGGGAAAGCATTGATATAGGATACGGTGCCGAGTTCGCGCTTCTGCGAGCCGCCCCGCCACGAGACGTAAGGGTCGCTTACACAGAACCCGGTTCGCCGGCTACCGAGGTTAATCTTTCCCGCGGCGCCCAGATTCTCGAGATCGACGGTGAAAGGATGTTAGATTCGGATAACTTAGACGTATTAAACAACGGCCTGTTTCCACGCACAGTGGGGGAAAGCCACATGTTCACCGTTCTGGATCTCGGATCGTCAACTCCCCGCACGGTAACCATGACTTCCGTGGCAATAACTACTGATCCGGTTCCGAACGTGAAAGTCCTGACCACTGGCAATGGAGACCGTGTAGGTTACATGCTGTTTAACGCTCACAACGCACCTGCTGCGACAGCCATCGTAGAAGCAGGCAGACATCTGAAAAACGCAGGCATCGATGACCTGATCGTTGATCTTCGCTATAATCCTGGCGGACTTCTCTATGTAGCACAGATATTCTCGTCGATGATCGCCGGGACTGAAAAAGAAGGATTTATTTTCGAAGAGCTTCAGACAAACGGTAAAATCCCATCGCAAAGCTGGGAGTTCGCTCTTGAATTCTCAGCGGATGACATAATTGGCGACACGGACTTGACGGTTCCCAGTCTCGGTTTGCCGCGCCTGTTCGTTCTTACGAGCCCCCGAACCTGCTCAGCAAGCGAATCAGTCATAAACAGTTTGCTCGGGGTCGACATAGACGTCATCCAAATAGGGTCAGTTACCTGCGGCAAGCCCTACGGCTTCGCTCCAACCGAGAACTGCGGAACTGTTTACCATTCGATTAACTTCAGGGGGGCAAATGCCAAGGGCGAGGCAGATTTCGAAGATGGATTTGCTCCGCACTGCCAAGTTGCAGAAGACTTCAACCACCAGCTCGGTGACCCCGAGGAGGTTCTTCTCAAAACAGCTCTTGCCTATCGAGCCATCGGCGCTTGTCCTTCCTCAGAGGAAGAAGGCGGCAGAACAAGAGTTTCATTGGCGGAGTCATCGCCCGGTGAAGCCATCTCCAGACCTTCTGGGTTTTCGGGCAAAATAGTTGGGTCCGGGATACCGTCATCGAACTGATCCCCGACGAAAACAGAAGCCTATATTCTCTGTCCTCTGAAACCCGCTACTGTGTCGCCGATGCGCTTTACTACCTTACGTCGCATATCTCCATGGCTACTTTTATCGCCTGAATCATGCTCTCGGGGCGCGCAGCGCCCTTCCACGCTATGTCAAAAGCGGTTCCGTGGTCAGGAGAGGTCCGCAGTATAGGCAGTCCCAGAGTTACATTAACCCCGGTATCGAAAGAAAGCATCTTGAAGGGCACGAAGCCTTGGTCGTGGTACATGGCGACCACAAGGTCCCACTTGCCGCGAAGGGCGTCGTAGAAAAGAGTGTCCGCGGGCAGTGGTCCCTCGACCGATATTCCTTCGGCTCTCGCTCTCTCAAGAGCCGGAATTATATGTTCCTGCTCCTCGTTTCCGAAAGATCCCGATTCTCCGGCGTGCGGGTTTAACCCGCAGACAACTATCTTGGGATCTTCGACTCCGAATCTTTTTTTGAGTTCCCGGGCGGATATGGAGACGGTCACATAAACGCTTTCTTCCGTAATCATGTCCGGAACCTCGCTAAGAGGGACGTGTATCGTCACGGGCGCGACGCGGAACCTCGTTCCTTCAAAAAGCATTACCACGTTTTCAGAACCTGTAAGGTCCATAAGCATTTCCGTGTGTCCGGGGTAGGTAGAACCGGCCATGTGTATGGATCTCTTGCTTATGGGAGCCGTAACTATGGCGTCAACTTCTCCTGCAAGGGCCATGGCCACAGCCTTTTCTATGCACACAACAGACGCCCTCCCCGCTTTTTCAGACCTCACGCCCGCCTCAACATCCCCCAAGGAAAAATCCGTAGGATCTATAATCGACAGGGGACCGCCCTTTCCGAACTTATAGTTAGCCTTCTGGAGCACCGGCTCGCTTCCGACAAACACGATATCGTATATATCCTCGAAGAAACCGTCGTAAAAAGCCCTTATGCAAACCTCCGGGCCTATCCCGTTCGGGTCTCCCATCGTTACAGCTATTTTTGATTTTCCGCTCACGAAAACACCTCTTGATTTCTCTTCAGCTAGATAAGACCGTCTTTGTCCTTCGATACTTTTGGGAAAAGCTCCGTCACGTTCTCAAAAACAATTTGAGTAAATTCCTCAAGAGACAGTCCCCGGAGCTTCGAAATAAGTTTGGCCACGTAAACTACATTGCACGGCTCATTCGGTTTCCCCCTCTGGGGCACCGGCGCCAAGTAAGGAGAATCCGTCTCGTAAAGAAGCCTCTCAATGGGAATTCTGGCCGCCGCGTCCCTTACCTCCTCGGCCCTCTTGAAAGTCACTATGCCGGAGAAGGAAATAAAAAAACCGAGATCAAGATACTTTTTCGCCGTTTCGTAATCCCCTGAAAAACAGTGGATAACTCCGGGCATCGGACCGAGATCAGCCTCCCGGAGCATTGAAAGCAGTTCTTCCTCAGCGTCTCTTACGTGAACCACGAATGGTAGATTGCGTCTCCTCGCGAGCTCCATATGCGCCTCAAACGACCTTATCTGATCTTCCCTGGGGGAATTCATGTAGTGATAATCAAGCCCGGTTTCTCCAATCGCCACTACCTTGGGGTCTTCGGCCATCCCCTCAAACTCCCGCATCACCTCTTCATTGAAACTGGAAGCGGAGTGCGGGTGGATTCCAACCGACACGTAAACTCCCCTGTATTTCCTCGAAAGCTCTATGGTGGCAAGCGAGGACTCAATCCCCGTCCCGATGGATATGATCTTCCCGACTCCCTCGGCCGCGGCTTTTGACACGGCGCCCACAGGGTCTTCAATACTGAGCAGATGGGCGTGGGAATCAACCAGCATGCGGTCTATTTCTTCTCCTTAAGGAGACCCGTTACCTCGTCGAGAAACTCGTTTACATCCTTAAACGACCTGTAGACCGAAGCGAACCTTACGTACGCGACCTGATCGATATCATAAAGCTTGTCTATCAGCTTTTTCCCTATCTCTTCGCTTGATATCTCCCGCTCTCCCCTCTCGAGAAGCTCCTTTTCGAAACCGGAGACAAAATCCTCTATGACCTCAGTGCTTACCGGCCTTTTCTCGCACGCCTTGCGCATTCCGGCTATTATCTTGTTGCGGTCAAACTCTTGCCTGCGACCGTCCTTTTTCACCACCATCACCTCGGCATGGTGGATTCTTTCGTATGTGGTGAATCTCTCCTGGCAGTCGTTGCACTCCCTGCGTCTTCTGACGGAAAAACCGTCTTTTCCTTCTCTTGAATCAACTACTCTGGTGTCATCAGATTTGCAGAAAGGGCACTTCATTCTTTTATCCGCCGAGTCTGTGACCGTAAACGGGAAAACGCAGGCACAGTTCCTTCACGTCTTCCTTTATTCTGCCGAGAACCTTTTCATTCTCATGATTGTTAAAAGCTTCCATTATAAAACCTGATATCGCGTCGATTTCCGGTTCCTTCATCCCTCTTGTGGTAATCGCGGGAGTTCCGATCCTTACGCCACTTGTGACCATGGGAGGACGGGGGTCGAAGGGAATAGTGTTTTTATTGACCGTTATGCCCGCCTTCTCAAGCGTCTGTTCAACAACCTGCCCGGTAAACTCCGTCTCCGTGAGATCAACCAGCACCAGGTGGTTATCGGTTCCGCCCGAGACGAGCTTAAGACCCGCGTTTAGGAGATTTTCCCCGAGACGTTGTGCGTTTTTCACTATCTGGCGCTGGTACTCTAAGAACTCGGGCGTAAGAGCCTCCTTGAACGCAACGGCCTTGGCCGCTATGACGTGCATAAGCGGACCGCCCTGGGTTCCGGGAAAAACCCTGCTGTTCACGGTCTTTGCATGCTCTTCCTTCATCATTACCATGCCGCCTCGCGGTCCCCGAAGGGTTTTATGGGTGGTAGTCGTCACGAAATCGCAGTGGGGCACGGGATCCGAGTGAAGTCCGGCGACCACAAGCCCCGCCGGATGCGCTATGTCCGCCAGCAAAAGCGCCCCGCACTCATCCGCTATGCTTCTGAATTTCGCGTAGTCCACATCCCTCGGGTAAGCGCTCCAGCCGGCGATTATGAGTCCCGGGGAGTGTTCCAGGGCAAGCTTCCTCACCTCGTCGTAATCGATTGTTCCCGTTTCCTTTGAAACCCCGTAGGCAACGACGTTGTAGAGCCGTCCCGAAAAATTAACGGGGTGTCCGTGGGTAAGATGTCCTCCGTGGTCAAGCCTCATGCCCAAGACAGTCTCTCCAGGCTTAAGCGCGGCAAAGAACACGGCCATGTTTGCCTGGGCTCCCGAGTGCGGTTGCACATTAACGGCGTCAGCACCGAAAAGCTCAAGGGCCCTCTCTCGCGCCAGATCCTCGGCCACGTCAACGAATTCACAACCTCCGTAATAACGCCTTCCGGGGAGACCTTCGGCATATTTGTTAGTAAGCACAGACCCCATGGCCTCCATGACGGCGTCGCTAACGTAGTTCTCAGACGCTATCATCTCGAGTTTCCATTCCTGGCGCTGTGTTTCCATGCGGATAACTTCCGCTATCTGCTCATCAACCGTCCTTAGATGACTCATCTACTCACCTCGAAACGAAAAAGTATTGTGAAAACGGCTCTCCAGCACCAAGCGCTGTCCTGCGCAACGCCCACGCAATAATGCCGCATCTCGGAAAAAAGCTGCACGATAATTGTGTAAAGTTAAAGTGAGAAACCACGGGATATTCATCTTTCCCAGGGAAAAGAATACCGAATGCCCCGGCAAACCTCAATTTCGTTACAAATGCCGCTCGGGGGAAGGGGAAATCCCCTGGGGGCGGATAAGCCGGGGCGGGGAAATCGCATGTCGAAGACCGCTAAACGGAACGGATACATAGAGATAAAAGGCGCCAGGGAAAACAACCTGAAAAACATAGATGTCCTGATCCCTCAAAACAGGTTCACGGTGGTGACCGGTCTCAGCGGTTCGGGCAAGTCATCCCTCGTGCTTGACACCGTTTACAAAGAAGGGCTCAGGAGGTATATCGACTGCCTTTCAACCTATGCAAGACAGTTTATAGAGAAAGTCGAGCGCCCCGCGATGGACGACATAGAAGGTCTTCCAACCCCGATAGCTATCGAAAGCCGAAACAACGTCATAAATTCCCGTTCCACAGTAGGCACCACAACCGAAATATACGACTATACGAGACTTCTGTTCGCGAAAATCGGAAAAACCCGCTGCCCAGAATGCGGAGAGGAAGTGATGGAACACTCTCCACAGTCCCTCACTCGGCTGCTGCTCGAAAAATTCCCAGGGGAAAGAGCCGTCATCTGCTTTGAGACCGAAGAGGGAGCGGATCTTTCACAATATATGAAAAAAGGCTACTCACGCACCTACCGGAGCGGAAAGACCCGGGATATGGAAAAAAGCTTGGAGGATCCGGACGCAAAGACCCAGGTAGTCACCGCGAGAACCGTTATAGGAGAACGGTCGAAATCGAGGATTACAGAAGCGCTTGAGGCCGCTTTTTCCGAGAGCAGCCGGGCGCTTGTACACATCGTTTTAGGACAGAGCCTGCGTTTCTCAAGAGAACTTCGCTGTGATCTCTGCGACATTGGGTTTGAAAAACCTACCCCGAACACGTTTTCCTTCAACAGTCCCTACGGGGCTTGCGAACGATGCAGCGGATTCGGAAGAAACCTTGAAATCGATCCCGAACTCCTTGTTCCGGACCCCGCTCTCAGTCTCGCCGAAGGGGCAATAGATCCCTTCACGAAAACTTCCTACAGAAAACAGATGAGAAAGCTGCTCGCCTTCGCCGAGGACGCGGGAATAGATACGGAAAAGCCCTTCTCGGAACTTTCGACAAGGGAAAAAGATCTCGTGTTAAACGGAGACGAGTACTACTACGGCGTGAAAGGGTATTTCAAAAGGCTTGAGCGGAAAAATTACAAAACCCACATAAGGGTTTTTCTCTCGAGATACCGCTCCGCGTTTACCTGCGAGGACTGCGGGGGAAGCAGGCTCAAGGAAAAAGCCCTCAACGTGCGGATAGAGGGGGAAAACATATTCCATCTCTCCGAGATGTCCGTAAAGGATCTGAAGTCCTGGTTTGACCGCTTGACCCTGTCCGCTTATGAACTGGAGATCGCCGCCGACATAATAAAGGAAATAAATTCACGGCTGGATTTTCTTATCCACGTGGGGCTTGATTACCTGACCCTCTCAAGGCTCACCCGCACCCTCTCGGGCGGAGAAGCGCAGAGGATAAATTTTGCCTGCCAGATGAGTTCGCGGCTTACCGAGACCCTGTATATTCTGGACGAGCCCTCGATCGGTCTGCACGCAAGAGACATGAGCCGGCTCAATTCGCTGATAAGAGAACTCCGGGGGAGAAACAACACCATCATACTCATAGAGCACGATCTTGACACCGTAAAGTCCGCAGACTACATAGTGGAACTCGGTCCCCGGGCGGGAGACGGCGGGGGAGAGGTCGTGTATCAGGGGACCCTGAAGAGTTTCCTGCGTTCGGCGAAGAACTCGACCACGAAAAAATACCTCGCAAACGAAAAGAAAATAGAAGTTCCCGGCTCCCGCAGAGAGACCACCGGCAACTCAATAAACGTAATCGGCGCAAGCGAAAATAACCTCAAGAACATAAACGTCCGTTTTCCCCTTGGAACCCTCTCGTGCGTAACCGGGGTCTCGGGTTCGGGGAAAAGCTCGCTTGTAAACGACATCCTGCATAACGCTCTTCTAAGAAAATTCAGGAGGAAGGCCGAAAGGGTCGGAAAACACGAACGTATAGAAGGCGCAGAGTATATAGACGACGTGATAATTCTTGATCAGGCGAGCATAGGAAGAACCTCGAGGTCAAATCCCGTCACTTACATAAAGGTTTACGACGACATACGCAAAATCCTCGCCGGGCACTACCAGGCGAAACTTCGCAAGCTTACCCCGTCGCATTTTTCCTTCAACGTCAGGGGAGGCCGCTGCGAGAAATGTATGGGCGAGGGAAGTCACAGGGTCGAGATGCACTTTCTCGCCGACGTCATGGTGACGTGCGAGGAATGCGGAGGAAAAAGGTTTGGAAAAGAGGTTCTGGCCTACAGGTACAAGGGGAAAAACATAGACGACATCCTTAACCTCACTGTCGATCAGGCCATGGGGTTTTTCTCGGGAAACCCGGCCGTTACCAGAAAGCTCAAGGTTCTAAAGGATGTCGGATGCGGTTATCTGAGGCTCGGACAGCCCGCAACAACACTGTCGGGAGGAGAAGCCCAGAGGATAAAGATAGCCCGGGAACTCTCGAAAAAAGAAAAAAACAACATTCTCTACATCCTTGACGAACCCACGGTCGGACTTCACATCGACGACATAGGAAAACTCCTCGACGTTCTTAACAGGCTTGTCGACGCCGGCAACAGCGTAATAGTCATAGAGCACAACCTTGAGATGATAAAATGCGCGGATTATGTAGTTGACCTCGGACCTGAGGGAGGAGATAACGGGGGACGCATAGTGGCCTCCGGTACTCCGGAACAGGTTGCTTCGGTAGAAAACTCTTATACCGGAGAGCACCTGAGACCGCTTCTCGGTTAGCCGGATTATATATTTTTTCGACATGGGGTAGAATAGAACCTTAAAAATAATCTTGTCGGAGAGAAAAAATGCTTGCAGACAGAAAAATACCTTTCAGCGAATCCAAGGAAGAAGAGTGGGAAATTCTTAAACAGAAGACCGAAGGCGGCATAGAGCTCATGCTCGAGGACTCCCAGCGATGGTTCTTGGCCACGACGGAAGGTGACGGAATCAGGATAACTTCCGCCGAGAAGAACGTGCGACCGCTCATGGTTCGCGAACCGCCGCTTATTAAGTTTGATGAGTTCCAAAGAGTGGCGGGAGTCTATAACGAAGCCTTTTTCGGCGGAATCGGTGATCTTTCGGGAAGACTCGAGGCCCACAACTCAAGCCCGAACATGCGGTACCTCTTCATGTTGATTTACTATCTGATCTAGATAGCCTGGAGTATTAAGTAAATAAAAATCGCCCGCATTCGAGAAAATTACCTAGATCAGGCGCTTTGCTGAGCGGGGAACGGCTTAAGAATTTCTTCAGGCTAACTCAAAAAAGCAACTTGAGTTAGCCTGGATTGTCCCTCGCTTCTCACATAGCGATTAATAGTAATTTCTCCATGGAACTTATAAAAAAACGCTAAAACGGCTCTCTCAGGTCCGGTAGGCAGGAATTTGGCTCCGGCGGCAGGGCTCGAACCTGCGACCCGATGATTAACAGTCATCTGCTCTGCCAACTGAGCTACGCCGGAACTGTAGAAAATAGAAAAAAGCCAAAGAATAGTTAATTTTATATAGATAAGAAAAACAGTCAACAAATCTAATACCGAGCAAAAATGGCCGGAAAAAAAGAAAAAGAAAAGAAGCCGGAAGAAGTGAGTTCATCTCTTCCCGCACTTTCAAACTCTCTGCAAAGCTATCTGGCACAGATCAGGGACTACCCTGTTTTGAGCAGGGAAGAAGAATACGAACTCGCGATGAGGCACAGGGAAACGGGCGATCTTGAGGCCGCCAGAAAACTGATTGTATCAAACCTGAAGTTCGTCGTGCGTATTGCAAACGAATACAAAAACTACAACGTAAACACCTTGGATCTTATCCAGGAAGGCAACATAGGACTCATGAAGGCCGTAAGAGGCTTTGACCCTACAAAGGGATACAGACTCATCTCATACGCGGTCTGGTGGATAAGAGCATACATACAGAACCACATAATGAAGAGTTGGAGCCTAGTAAAAGTCGGGACGAACCAGTCGCAAAGAAAGCTCTTCTACAAACTCAGGTCAACGAAAAACAAAATCGAATCCACAGGAGCCGAGATGGGGGAGGATATTTACTCCGAGATAGCCAAGGAACTTGACGTGCCGGACAGCCAGGTAATCGAGATGGACCGGATAATGTCTGGAAAAGACCTGTCTCTTGACGCAAACATAGAAGGCAGCACGGAACGCACCTACGTTGACATGCTGGGGGACACGTTTGATCAGGAGCAGTTCCTCGAAGACTCCCAGACCCGCCCGCTTGTGGCCAAGAAGATAAAAGAAGCCCTGGCGAACCTAAAAGACAGGGAAAGATACATTATCGAAAGACGGGTTCTCACCGATTCTCCCGAAACTCTCGAGAAGCTTTCCCGCAAATTCGGCATCTCAAGAGAACGTGTAAGACAGATAGAAAAAAACGCTCTTAACAAGATCAGGAAGGAATTCCAGAAAGAGCATTTTCACGTATAGAATTCCCGGGACAAGCGGAAGACCGAAAGGATTCTTACCCGTAACATACTAAAACCTCTAACTATTTACGAACTTTTTGTTTTTTAATTACAATTGCAAGTTTTAATTGAATTAGGACCCGAATTATAATATGTTCTTAATAGGGTGTGTGGTTCTTTATTCCTACATAGCAAATCTAACAGGAGGTTGAAATGAGCAGATTTATAACCCTTGCCTCTTCTTTACTTCTCCTCATACTGATTTCTTTTTCATCAAACGCCCAGCAGCTGTATATAAGTACTGAATTGGGACTCGGTATCGGGAATTCTTTGGATACCGACGCCAGTGATACTGATTTCGGCACGCTGTGCGACCAACACTTAAACAATCCGGCAGACGATAACCATTTTGACTCTGGCGTATGTTCTTCCGACACATCAGTCTGGAACAACAGCTTTGACGGTTCAACGGGAGTGACCGCCGGTGTCGCTTTAGGCGTCAGCACAGGTTTTGGCGCGAGAGTTGAAGCCGAGTATTTTAACTTCGGCGCGCAATACGATACGACGTCCTCGGTTGTTGGAGGAGGTCAGGACATTGCGGATAAAGCAGATCAGGAGCTGGTCCGTTCCGATGAGCGTATAGGAGCGGTAAATATAAACAGCCTGTTTGTAAACGTTTACTATGACCTTCCGGTCTCCGGGCAACTCCGTCCTTACATCGGAGGCGGGGTTGGTTTCGGAATGGCCGAAGTCGAATTTGACGCTGTCTGGGCCCGCAATATAAACCCGGATGTAATTACGACCGCGGACGATGCGGAGTATCTGGGTTCCGGCAACGAAGAAGAGGACCGTCAGGCTCTGCATCAAAGAATCGCCGGCGTCACGACCACGGCAAGCCATACTCTCGAAGATACGGTGTTCGGTTACCAGGCGGTGGTCGGGGTGGATTACATGCTGACCGATAATGCCTCAATCGGGGTCAAGGGACGCTGGGTCCAGTACGCCGAATTCAGCGGCGGAGATGAATGGGACCAGTTGCGCGGTCACGCCCCCAATAATGGGCCGGGAACGGACACAGTTGATTATACAATTGAAACTGACGACTTAAGCGCATTCGGAGTCAGTCTGGTAATGAAATATGCGTTCTGATTTCCGTTTTCTCAAAGCGAAGCGGAAAAAATCTAGCGGATCGAGGTCCCTTATGGTTTGTGGGACATGGCGGTGACTTCATGTAAAAGTGAAGACATAGGGTCAGTCGCCGTGAATTCATAGGGGCCCCTCGATTCCGCTTCAGAGAAAATTCGAGTTCCACTTTTACAATCGTCTTCTCCGGCACCGATAAAGGCCCCAGCGTATTTGTCGAAGCGTATAGGCGCTTCGTTCTGCGGGGGATTATCCGGCATGCCACCTGCAAAACCTGCATTCGGAATGATCAAAGAAACCGACAGAAAAACTGCTAAGCTGGCGGCCAAAAACTTTGCTCTACAAGTTTCCGTCAAAACGAGATTTACAAATAAATCGAGGTAATTGTACCCTCTGTTACAAATTGTAACCTTTTCATGCATATTTCATGCATATTGTGTTGACAGGACAGGCATAAACGGATATTTCCTTTGTCTAAGAGGGAAGTTAACCATGCAGGCTAGAGATATAATTGCACTAGGTGTTTT
>JAPOYE010000086.1 GCA_026706695.1 Candidatus Dadabacteria bacterium
GCTTGTGGCTCTCAATAGGATCATTCATTATCCGCTAGCTCCTTCAATTTGAATCCGCGGCACGGTAATGATTACAGGGAACTGCAGAATCTACAATCGTAATTCGCAATATGAGAACTGTATATTCCAACCTTCATATAGTCAAATAAGATCGGAATTTGCAAAAAAATACCGAATGCTGTTCTATTGACGGTGATATATAGTCTATATACTATCAACATTACGCAATTCCAGTGAGGTGCGTTATTGATTTTCTCTGTGTCTATATCCATAAGCGACCACGTTACTGAAGGAAGGAGGATTTTGTTATGATTGAATGGCTTGGTATTAGTCACCTTTTCGAGCTTTCCCGGACGGAAGCGATTGCGGGTTTTTTCACCCCGCTGGTGATTTTCGCCGTGTTTTTCCTGGCGCAGCTTATACTGCCCGGAAAGCGGGTTCCCGGCTACGTTATTAATCCGCAGACCGGTAAACCCCGTAATTATCGGCTAAACGGCATTGTGGTTTTTGCAGTTGCGCTGATCGTGTGGGCTTTCGAGCTTACCGGGATGTCGCGTGAGTGGTTCTACAGGTCCTCGGTCTATGCCGTGGTCGGCGGAACAGTCTTCACCACAATCTTTGCGATCATAGCGGTCTTTAGTCAGCCGCAGGGCAAGATAAAGAACCCGCTTCTGGCGCTTTGGGACGGGCGGGCGCAGGAGATATCGTTCTTTAACGAGCGCTTCGATATAAAGATGTATTTCTATGTCGTCGGTGGGACGATGCTGGCGCTCAACGCCTTGTCCGGGGCTGCGTACAACTACGAAATCTTTGGCGAGAACTTCAATCCGGGCGTTTTCCTGTATGCGGCATTCTACACATACTACATACTGGATTACTTTATCTTTGAGCGCGTCCAGCTATATACCTACGATCTGATCCATGAGGGCATCGGCTTCAAAATGTTCTGGGGAGGCCTCGTAGTCTACGGGTGGCTGTTCATCCTCCCGTTGTGGGGCATGGCCGCTTACCCGTCTCCCGGATTCTCGTCGGGATGGACATATTTCTGGCTGATCGGAACGACTGTGCTGTTCCTGTTCGGGTGGGGCATCTCGCGCGGCGCCAACATGCAGAAATATACATTTAAGCGATGGCCCGACCGCAAATTTCTCGGGATCTTCGAGCCTGAGTACATCCAGGCCGGCGACCGCAAGATCCTGTGCAGTGGCTTCTGGGGAGCCGCTCGCCACTTCAACTACCTGGGCGAAGGCTTCCTTGGTCTTTCAATTGCCCTGGCATTCGGCTACTTCACTAATCCTTGGGCGTGGATCTACTTTGTCTTCGTCGTAACGTTTTTTACCTTTCGTCAACGTTTTGACGATGCGTACTGTGCCGAGAAATACGGTGCCGAAAAGTGGGCGGAATATCAGGCACGGGTGAAATATCGGATTCTTCCTGGCATTTATTAAGGCGCCCATAAAACGGACCAAGATATGCTAACGAACCTATCCAAATCCCTGCGCAGCACTTACTAGTATAATGTTTCACTGTTATATTTACAGTATTAAGCTGTCTCCAGATCAAACTTGTTCCACCTGTGCACAACAGGGTCGGCATTAATTTCTTCTATACCTTTGAGTATGCGCTCTTTTAACTCAGCCTTGCTCGTCACTCGAATATGCCGTAAAAAACTACGGGCCATCTTCGAGAATGCTGTCTCCACCAAATTCAGCCACGACCCATGCTTCGGAGTGTGCACGTATATAAACCTCCCAGGCCTCGTACCAAGATATCTCATCGTCTCTTTCGATACATGAGAAGAATGATTGTCCAACACCAAACGGATCGTGTTCTTCTTCGGATAGTACTCATCAAGCTCTTTTAACAGCTCTATAAACTCCCTGCTCCGATGACGGTCCCTCACCTTCGCTATTATTCTTCCGTCGTGCATATCCAACGCGGCAAGCAACGATACCGTGCCCAGTCTCTTGTACTCATAATCTCGTCCAATCTCTCCATGCTCACCCGGCACAGGCGGCAAATCAGGCGCAACATTCGCTATAGCCTGTATCCCCGGCTTCTCATCAACCGACACAGTGATTACATCAGGCCCCTGAGAAGCACCCTCGGACTGCTCATTCCAGATATTAACCTCCTGATACACCATTAAAACCTCTTTCATCTTCCTCTCAAACTCCTCGTCCCTGTGCTCAAGATAATACCGTATCTTGTGAGGCTTTATCTTCGCCTTGTTCAATATCCTCCATACTGTGGCCTTCGATGCTTTTGACAATGATTCATACCCCTTCTCAATCGCATTATCCCTGATGTATCTTGCAAGCGCGCTGTAAGACCAGACCTCCGCAGCCAGACCATGCTCCGTGGGCTTTGTGCACGCAACGCTGATCACCCATGCCTTGGCATCATCGCTTATTACGGATTCCGTGCCGTGATAAGAGTCCTTCAGCCCTGCTTCCACCCCCTTGGCCAAAGCTTTATCTATGCACTTGTATATTGTGGGCCTTGAAACATTCAGCTTGCGCTGTATGGAGACTATCGTGTTGCCTTCTGAGTAACATAGCAGTATCGATGCCCTCTGTACTTCTCGCAGAGGAAGCTTCTTTGAACGACTTATTGTCAGAAGCTTCTGTTTTTCTTCTTCACTCAAAACAAGTTCCGGTCGCTTGCTTCTTGTTGACATGGTTACACCTTACTGTGAGATTTAGTATATCACAAGTGTAACCAGAGCTGTTATACAGGTAAATAAATAAATGAAACGCTATACTGGAATGTTGCGAGTCGCGTGGCACGCTTCAGCGGCTGGTTTGACAGAAGTAGACGGGCAGATGTCGATGGTAGTGATTATGACCACACCGAGACGGTGAACGATTACTACGACCTTTGTAGCGAATTCATGCAATTCGGATGGAATGAGTCCTTGCACTTCGCGCCATTGACGCCAGAGGAGACGCTAGAAGAATCCATTGTCCGCCATCAGCGCCTAATGATCAAACGGTTGGAATTGCAGGCCGGAATGAGGGTCGTCGACGTTGGCTGTGGAGTGGGCGGTCCTATGCGGAGGGTCGCAAGCGAGGCCGGCGTTAGGGTTGTCTGTATCAACAACAACGAACAGCAACTGGCAAAGACCAGGCAAAGGAACGTCGAGGCGGGACTCGATCACATGGCGGAGTACATGAAATGCAACTTCATGGATATGAGCGCCATTGAAGCCAACTCGTTCGACGCGGGTTATGCGATCGAGTCGACGTGCCACGCACCGGACAAGAAGCGTGCGTTTGCAGAGATATTTCGTGTGCTGAAGCCGGGAGCTCTGTTCTGGGGTCAGGGGATGTGCATGACGGAGAAATTCGACCGCGGCTGGCAGCTTGCCGACATGGTTGCCACCGGCCCGCATCGTGCTTGCGTTGGAACCCGATTACTTTACCGGTCAACCCGGTTTGCGCGCCTTGTGGTAGTACATGGGCGTAACAATTCCCAGACGTCCTGCGGCCACGAGGCTGTCGGCCACGACATTGATAATTTCCCGTGCCTCGGACGACCCCTTGGGTACGGCGCGTACGCTTTCCAGAACGGGCAGAACCGCCGAGGCGATTTTGCGGCCAAGGGCCGTTCTCGAGAGACTCCTCAGATTCAGGTTGCCGCTTTCCAGCGGTTGATACCACGGCGTCTTGGGGTCGGCGTCAAGGGCGCGGTCACGCGCCTCGACAAGTTCGAAACCGACTGCCCGCAGGCTGTCGTTTACCTCCGTGAATGAAGAGATTTCCGGAAGAGCGGAGACGTATTCGTTTATTTCCTTGAGTTCCCGGTGTTCGGGGTTTCCGTCGTCGTAAAGCGGGGTCATGCACACGTCGTAGCCGACGAAGGTCGCGCCAGGACGCAATACACGGAATATCTCGGCATAGGCCGCGGCTTTATCCGGCGCATGACACAAAGCCTCGATATGGTAAGCCGCGTCGAAGCTTCCGTCTTCCGCCGGTATATTCAGGAAATCGCCGTGCAGGACGCTGCAGAGATGGTCCAGGCCAGCCTCGCTGTTATACACAGAGCACTTCCCGAGCTGATATTCGTTGATGTTGAGGCCCACGATCGAAGCGCCGAACTTTCCCGCGAGGGAGCGCTGGGGTCCTCCCACTCCGCACCCGACATCCAGCACCTTCATGCCCGGTCTCAACCCAATGGCTTCGCCCAGAAAATACTCGTGGTTGGCAATGGATTCCTCGAAAGACACCCCCGGTTCCATCACTGCGAAGTGAATCGACCGCCCCCATCCACGCTCGCAGAAGTCGGTAATGAGGTTATAAAACGCCGTTACCGCGCTGGCGTACTCTTCCTTGCTCAGCCCCTGGCTTCTGCGGTACTTCGACAGCCTTTCCAGAATATCATCCGGCCGTACTGCATTTGAAACTGGGTTATGGGAGTCATCCGCCACTTGTGTTTCCCCCTGCGGAATCTTCTATATGAAAGATTCCTTCTGAATTTTGGGGAACTATCCTATCCAATCTCCGTGAGGGAGTCAAAAAACATTTTCTTATCACACCCAACCGGCTTTTTTCAGAACCTCTGGTAAAACCGGGTTTGAATATAATTCCGGTTCAGGACCCGGAACGCGGGAATTTAGGTTACTATATCCCTAAATAAAATGTGGCTGACTAGCATCATGTTGTTTGAAAAGACCCGGCGCCGGATTCTCAGAAATCCGTTCGCCCCACCCGGCGGGGGCCGCAGGAGCGTTCCGGCTTCAGTCCTCCCGGCGATTTTGGCAGTGGTGCTGGGGATGCTTGTTTCGGTGCTTCCGACCGTAGCGTATCCGGCCGGCTTCACCGACGAGGTTGATATCTCCGGGCGCCTCTCGACTGAGGCCTGGCTGTATCCCCAAGATGCCGCGTATCCTGACCAGCGTCCGTATGCGGGCGGGCTTGCGCTTGAGACAACGTTCTATGCTGAGAACGACGAAGGCGCAAGCATAACGGTGACTCCCTTTTTGCGGTACGATGCCGGGGACCCGGACCGCACGTACGGTGATTTCCGTGAGGCCTATCTGCTTATGTACGGCGATATTGGCGATGGCGAATGGGAATTGCGTCTGGGCATCGATCGGGTGTTTTGGGGCGTTGCGGAACTGCGTTCCCTGGTGGATATCATCAATCAGACCGATGTTATTGAACACCCGAACGAAAAGATAAAGATGGGTCAGCCAATGGCCCATTTCACCTGGGCGGGTGACTGGGGAGCACTTGAATTATTCGCGATGACATGGCACCGCGCGCGCACCTATCCGGGCCGGCGTGGTCGTCAGCGGTATGAGTTCATTGTGGACCAGGATATGATTTCATACGAATCCGGCGCGAAAAAGTGGCATATTGATCTTGCCAGCCGGTACAGCGGCTCATTAGGACCGCTCGAAATTGGTCTCAGCCTGTTCAACGGTACGAACCGGGAGCCCACCCTTTTGCCGGTATTTCTCGACTCCGGACTGGTGCTGGCTCCACATTACGAGAAGATTCGCCAATTCGGTGTGGATGCCCAGCTTACAAGGGGTTCCCTGCTGCTCAAGCTGGAAGCAATCTACCGCGCCGGCGCGAGGAACAGCAGGTACATTCAGCACCTCAATACTTTAGAGGAAGAGGACTACATAGCTTTTATCTTGGGTAGCGAGTACACACTCTATTCCATATTGAGTTCGAACTCTGACCTGATCCTGTTTGCCGAATGGGCTTACGATGGACGTGGCCGCTGGGCAACCAATGCATTCGAGAACGACCTATTCATTGCCGCGCGTCTCGGATTGAACGATCCGCAGAGCACCGAATTTGTCGTCAGCGTTTTGGGCTCCCTCAACAAAAGCAGTCGCGTCGTCGCAGGCGAGTTCAAGCGCCGCCTTTCTTCGGACAACTGGTTGCTGCATATTGAGACCTCAGCTTTTCTGGATATCGACGAAGAGGACTTCATATACTACGTGCGGCGCGACAGCTACGTAAAGATCAATTTGGCCTACAGTTTCTGAGTCGGACTAGGATCCGAACGCAGCACAGTGTCTTAAGAAAGGCGAAAATGGACTGAAGGCATTCTATGGATCGCGGATTACGGCTATCCCGCCCAGAACATGAAACGCGTTGACGAGGCTCTCGCATACAGCTCTTCGCATGATAACCTGCTTTGTCCTGCCCGACTGTCTCGTCACAGGGGCAGTGCCTCCAAGACATCGAAGCGCCTTTGCGTCTCTGCCGCGTATGGGACCCCAGGCCGAGGCAATCATAGCCGCAAGCACTACGGGTCCCACGCCAGGGAATTACTGTTGAGTTACGAGCTTGGTAGCGAAGAAGCTGCCGACGAACACACCCCGACTCCCCTCTTGGAGACGAAATTGTGCGCCGGTTGTTCCGGCAACGAGGTCGGGATGTCCTGATTCGTCCCCGTCTGTACGGTTTGAAAACTTGCCGTCCCATGAACCCCGAGCGCCAAAGTCAAATTTGATTCCAAGTTTTTGTTCGCTTACGAGAACCTTGAGCTTCGAGTGCCGGAATGTGGCTTTCTCCGGGGTGATTTGAGCCGGAGCAAGACTGAGCGAGGCAAGGCTTATCTTGGTATACAGTTCGCTTCGGGTTCCGTCAGGGTGCAGCGTGAGCCCGGTAGTTTCAGGGTTCTCAACACACCCGATACACCCTTCTACGGTTTTATTTGCGAAATCGACCTTGAGCACTATCTCACTGGAGACTTCCCCTGCTTCCTTGAATCCATCCACAAGGCGATAATCTATTTGCTGCCATAAGGGACCGAAGTACAACATGTAGATGCCCGCAAAGCGGCCTCTGTAAAAGGCTATGCCTTCTGTCGGCAGCTCGGGAGTGCCGGAAAGAAACGCAGGACTGTCAACGAATACTCCAACATCCACGTCCTCAATCGATTCCGCGGCCAAGTCTCCTTTCAGACGCATGTAGTAACCAGCTGCCAAATAATCTGTTGGATCTTCGTTGTGCCAAGTGACTGCGACAGTGGAAGCCGAAGTCTCTGACTCCGAATAGTCGAACATTGACCATGCTTCCAAATGATGACGGCGAAGCGGTGAAGGCGGCAAAGCTCGTTTTCGTATCGTTTCCGTTATTGCCTGTGTGGATGAGTCAAAACTCAAACTGTCGCCGTCCGAACCGCTGACCGTAAACTTGACAGTAGGGTCCGCATGCTCGATAGATGTAGAGACAGTGTCGGTTATTTCACCCGCCTCGGCATGAAAAGATAGAGAAAGGGTATCGTCAGGGTTGGAAGATCTCAAGATGCCGCCGGTGCCGGTAAAACGTGAAACACCGTTATTTATGTTCCGCGCCGCCCCTTCCTCTACATCTTCAAAAACTACGATCCGGGCATCATTGAACGTGGGGTCAGCTTGAACAGAATCATCTTCCTCATCCCCTGCGCAACCAACAACGAGAAATAAAACAACGAGAAATAAAACAACAAGCGTGGTTTCAAGTTTCATCATAAATAAACCATACAGTTTTATCATCCTGTACGCAAGTGCCTCAGATTTGCCTCAGATTTGACTATATCTCCGGTTTTGTTTATACCCATTAGCAGGAGGAACCAATGATTCGGTTTTCAATCCCACGCGCAATACTTGCGGTACTTGGGAGCTTCCTCGCAATTTGTTTCTGGCCAGCTGAGTCGTATTCAGATCTCCTTAGCGGCACCGCTGAGGAAGCGGGTCTCAGAGTTGCGACCGAAGCTCGTGAGCGCCAGAAGGGTTTCGGCAATTTTACCGCAAGCCTGACCATGACGCTGCGCAACAAACAGGGGAAAGAAACCCAGCGCTCACTCCGCCTCAAGGTCATGGAAGTCCAGGAGGAGGGCGATCGGACCCTGTTTGTATTTGATCACCCGCGGGATGTCAAAGGAACCGCCTTTCTCGTCCACGCCCACAAGACCGGCCCGGACAAACAGTGGCTCTATCTTCCCGCCCTTAAGCGGGTGAAAGGCATCAGCGCTTCGAAACAGTCCGGCTCTTTCATGGGCAGCGAATTCTCCTACGAGGACATGGGAGCGGTTGAGGTCGGGAAATTTACTCACCGGTTCATCCGCGAAGAACCCTGCGGTGATCTCAAGTGCCTGGTTCTGGAGCGTATCCCGAAAAGCCAGGATTCCGGGTACTCGCGCCAGGTGGTCTGGCTCGACCGCGAGGAACTTCGAACAATTCAGGTCCACTACTTCGACCGCAGGAATGAGCACCTCAAGACGATGGTCGTGGAGGGCTATGCAAAATACCTTGATCGATTCTGGCGAAGCGGCAAGTTAACGATGACAAACCTTCTGACGGGCAAGAGTACCGTGCTGCTGTGGTCAGACTACAGGTTCGGAACCGATCTCGACGCCAAGGACTTTACCAAGACAGCGCTGAAGCGGGTACGGTAGAGGGAATTTCCTGGCTGCCCGGTCCGGTTTGCCGCCCGCCGGAGTGACTGCAGCTGAAATCGGGTGAGCACACTGCGCAACGAACGGAGAGTTTCCGTAAGCTGGATTCAGCAGGCCCGTAAAAACGGCGGAACACCTATGTCTTCGACCATCCCTACAACCCGTTACCCGGAAAGAGGGGACGCGGCCCCTGGTCCCGGGCGCAGCTCAAATCCCCTGTTTTGGCAATAATGAAATTGCTGAGAGAGACAGAGTCGCGGCTGGGCAGCTGGGCCGTCGCGCGCCGGTGGCCGATCATAGTCGCCGCCATTGTCTTGACCGGGATTGCAGCAAGCGGCACGTTGTCGCTTGAATTTTCAACTGACCACCGCGTCTACTTTTCCGAAAACAACCCCCAGCTCCTCGAGTACCAGGAGATGGAGGATGCCTACGGCAAGAGCGACAACATCTTTTTCGCCATCGCGCCGGAGGACCGGGACGCCACGTCGGCTCCCGCGCTTGAAGCTGCGGAGTGGCTCACCGAACGGGCCTGGCAGACCCCGTTTGCGAGCCGCGTCGATTCCATTACCAACTTTCAGCATACAGAAGCCGACGGCAACGAGATATTGGTGCGTGAACTTGTGGACGAGAGCGCTTTAAGCGATGCCGAAGAACGCTCCCGGATTCGCGAAATCGCCTTGGCGGAACCGGCTATCGCGGGGCGCCTGCTGGCGCGCGACGGCGGTGTTTCGGGAATAAACGTCACATTGCAGCTGCCGGGCGAGGACCAGATGCGCGAAGTTGCGGAGGTTGCCGAGCACTCGCGGAAACTTGCGAATGAGTTTCGAGAGCGTTTCCCCGGCATTGATGTGCGATTGGCCGGAATGGTGATTTTTAACCAGACCTTTATGGAGGTGTCGCTCGACGATCTCAGGACGCTTATCCCGGCGAGTTTCTTGGCAATGGCGTTCATGCTCCTGCTGCTGACGCGGGGATTTTCGGGAACGTTCGCGATAATGCTCGTCGTTACTATGTCGGTAATGACCGCTGTGGGCGTCGGAGGCTGGGTAGGACTTCCGATGACGTCGCCTTCGGCGATCTCTCCGGTCGTCGTGCTGACAGTGGCTATTGCCAACTGCGTCCACATCTATTCCGCCGTTGTCAGCTACATGCATGATGCGGCGTCCGGCACGTCTGAGAATCACGGCAGCAGAACCAGGCGGGATGCGGTTGCCGAGTCGGTCCGGGTGAACCTTCAGCCGGTCTTCCTGTCGAGCCTGACAACCACGCTCGGCTTTTTGAGCCTGAACTTCTCCGATTCGCCTCCCTTCCGCCATCTGGGCACCTTCGTCGCGTTCGGTGTAGGCGCGGCGTTCATACTCTCCGTAACTTTTCTGCCGGCGCTGCTCTCGCTGCTGCCGGTTCGGGTACGCGCATCCCTGCCCCGAGAAAATTCCCTGATAGTCATGCTCGGCAGGTTCGTGATACGCCGAAGCCGCCAGTTGCTCTGGGGTTCCGTGCTGATCGTGGTAGTGCTTGTGGCGTCGATTTCCCAAAACGAGCTAAACGACGTCTTCCTCCACTACTTTGACGAGAGCGTCCAGTTCCGAAAAGACTCTGAATTCATCGTTAACAACCTAACCGGTTTGTATGCCATGGAGTACTCGCTCCCATCGCGCTCCCCGGGCGGGATCAGCGACCCGGCGTACCTCTCCGACGTCGAAGCGTTTGCCGAGTGGTACAGGGGGCAGCCTGAAACGATACACGTAAGCGTCATCACCGACACCTTCCGGCGGCTGAACAAGAGCATGAACGGGGACGATCCCGCCTATTACCGGCTGCCCGCAGACCGGGAGCTTGCCGCGCAGTACCTGCTTCTCTACGAGATCTCTCTACCCCATGGACTTGATCTCAACAACCAGATCGACGCCGGCAAGTCAGCTACCCGGATGGTGGTGAGGACGCAGACGCTCTCGTCAAACGAAGTGATCGCGTTTGATCAGCGCGCGCGGCGGTGGCTCGCGGGCCACGCGCCGAATATCTCCGGTCAGGTGGGTGCCGGCACCACGTTGATGTTTGCCAATCTCGGCCGCCGGAATATTATTTCCATGCTCGCCGGAACCACGCTCGCCCTCGTCGGAATTTCCTTCATTCTCATCTTTGCGCTGCGATCATGGCGGCTCGGCATCACGAGCCTGGTCCCGAACCTGATTCCGGGGGCGCTGGGCTTCGGCATATGGGGTCTGACGGTCGGACAAGTGGGAGTATCGCTTTCGATGGTAACGGCCATGACGCTGGGTATCGTGGTCGACGACACTGTCCACTTTCTCAGCAGGTACCAGCGGACCCGGCGCGAACTCGGTTCCACCTCTGCTGACGCGGTACTGACTGCCTTCCGAACCGTGGGTCAGGCGCTGCTTACGACCTCGCTTGTGCTCGTGGCAGGCTTTGTCGTGGTGAGTTTTTCCAATTTCGAACTCAACTCGGCGATGGGCAAGCTCACAGCGCTTGTAATCGCCTTGGCCCTGGCGGCCGATTTCCTCCTCCTGCCGCCGCTTCTCATGAAGTTCGACGCGAATGCTGACGGCATCCCGACTCCTCTGAATTCTTGAGAGATTTCACCTTCTCGTTTTTTCCCGCTCGCTCCTTATGAGCGAAACGATTTCCCCGGTAGACATATTCGCTTTTACAGAAGGAACATCCAGAGGAGAAGCGGGCGCATGTTCCGGCACCAGCGCGTATGTCCTGCCGTCTCTTCGACGTATCAGTACTTTTCCGGTTGATTCCGCTTTATCCAGAACGCTGGATAGCTTTTGTCTAGCTTCCGAGTATGAATAGATTTCCATCTTATGCCTCCACATTTACGAGACTAATGCCAAGTTGTCCTGCCGTGTTTTTCATTGTGAGATCCAGTGTCAACAAGGGTGCGCGATGCCGCACGGCACAGTCCAGAAAATACGCGTCGTATGCGTATGTGTCAGATTCAGCCGCAATGGACATGACGTTTTCCATGTCGATGTGGACGTATCGCAACGGGATGCGGTCGAAAATCTGCAGTCCTTTCCGGGCTTCCTCAAGTTCAATTCGGTCCTGTCTCATCATTGCGGTAAAAGCATTTCCGACTTCCCATGGTATGGAACCGGGGCCAATGAGCTCTTGCCCAGATGCGGCGGAGACAATCGCGTCTCTCTCAGGTTCTCCTGTGATCACTGCAATAATTGCCGAAGTATCAATCACGATATCCAGTATTCCCACCTCTTGGAATTGCAATTGTACAATTGTCTATGACGATGTCAAGCGTTATTGTAGACCTTGAATCTCCTTGTGTGGAAAACAAATTACAAACGGTCCTCACGACTGTGTTTGGAATATTTGTTGTTTACCCGGAATTGACCTGGTTTGTCCTGTGAAACCCGGAGTCTTTTTAGTCTGGTTCAAGTGCAGGATAATGGAAATGAATGGGAATTATAGCAATAATTAGACAGAAGGGTATAATATAGTAATGATAAGGACTTACAAATGCAGGGTGAAGTTGTCAAGTGCTGGGCATGAAGCACTGACCAAGGTATTCGGGATGTGTGCCACGCTCTACAATGCATGCCTTGAATCCCGGATTGACTGCTACAAGAAGACCCGAAAGTCCCGCTCATATTACGACCAGTGCAAGGAACTCACCGAAGTCAGGGCGGATGACCCCGAGTATGCCGGTATAAGCGTTCAGGTGTTCCGCGGGGTTGTGGGCAGGATAGACAAGGCGTACAAGTCATTTTTCCGTAATTATGTACTTGACAAACTAGGTCTATATATTGTGTTTCTATGTGTTGTGGCCGTTAGTTTGTTTGACAACTTGAAGCGTCTCATTGCCTGATTGCTCATCTTCAATAGTTAAGAGTTTGCTAAATATATATTCAGCACGATCAAGCAAATCATCCGCATCTCTATTATCTACAACTTCTCCGCCTGCCACTCGGGACCAGTCGGCATGAGCGTACTCTACAGAGGCTTTTTCAATACTCAACTCCGAATAAATTATAAACCGGGCCAGACTTTCCCATTTTTCCAAAGCAGGCCATTTTCCTAAGAGTTCAATCTCGGGAACCACTGTTTTGAAACCGTTAATCCGTCTAGCAAGGGTTTTCTCGGTCGCAGTAAAGCCGACCTTGAAGCGGTCATACGGATACAACCTCAACAAGTAGATTAACCCTTTTCTGTTGCTTTGAGCTCTTGGCATTCCCCTGGTATCCTTGTTGTTTTCAATTGGCTCTATTCTCATTCTATCAAACCTCCTTTTCTTTTGTCAATTACCCCTATATGTTGTGTTTTGCCTTGAAATTCTTGGCAAATCTCCTGCCACAATATGTTGTGGCAACTTGCTCTATTCTTCGTCAAGTGCATAATTACGCTTTTTAACTAAGCACACGTTCTTAAATCTATCAGAACAGATCAGACATATCAATAACTCCTATATCAAAATTCCATGTTATAATAGGAAATGGAGGGAGGATGGTAACTGGTTGTTACCCGCTGACTTAAAATCAGTTGAAGCCATGCCATTTACATACTCTTTAGCGGAATGGTTAACCGTGCCGTGTTCAAAATCCTTGTTAATCAGACTGTTATATGCCTTGCTCTCATCCGTAAAGACAGTTGACCCTTTCTCTACATTCTTGGTTAT
>JAPOYE010000087.1 GCA_026706695.1 Candidatus Dadabacteria bacterium
TGGGGCTATATAGACTTTATTAAACGCTGTCTAAAAATGGTTGGAGCTTCTCCCAAAAAACCCTAAAAGTCATTAATTCATGGGTCTGGGATTTCTAAGACGGATATGTTCAAGACGCATCAGGGACCGACCCGCAAAAGCGCCTTCTTTCCTATATCCGTTCTGTAGATCAGGTTTTCATCGGAAATGGAATCGACGGCCTTATATGCACTCCGTATGGATTCCTCTATGGTATCTCCATGGGAGGTAACTCCCAAGACCCTGCCGCCGCTTGTAACAAGTCTGCCTTCGGAAAAAGCGGTTCCCGCGTGAAAAATTACGGTCTCGCGGGTATCGGAAAAATCCATGAGTTTTTTAAGCTCGACCCCCTTGTCGTAGCTTCCCGGGTAACCCTTAGAAGCCATGACGACGCAGACGCAGAAGCCGTCTTTCCATTCTATAGGATCCGTCTTCATCTCGCCCCGGGCTATTGAATAAAGGATAGGAACGATGTCCGATTCCATTCTCATAAGAAGAGGCTGGGCTTCGGGGTCGCCGAGGCGGCAGTTAAATTCAAGCACCTTGAGGTCATCGTCCTTTATCATCAGTCCGGCGTAGAGAATCCCCCTGTAAGTTCTCTCCTCGGATTTCATCGCCCGCACGGTTGGAACCATGACTTCGTCAATTATTCTCTGCCTAAGCTGGTCGGTAACCACGGGGGCGGGAGTGTAAGCCCCCATGCCTCCCGTGTTCGGTCCCCTGTCTCCGTCAAAGATTGGCTTATGGTCTTGGGAAGGCTCGAGAGGAAGTACGGTTTCCCCGTCGGTAAAGGCAAAAAAGGAAGCCTCCTCGCCCGTAAGAAATTCCTCTATCACGACCTTCGTTCCTGCCTCGCCGAACGCTCCGCGCTCCATCATTGAGCGAAGCGCCTCCTCTCCCTCTGCCTGAGAAGAGCATATGATAACGCCCTTGCCGGCGGCGAGACCGTCTGCCTTCACCACGAAAGGGGGCTCGCTCTCCCCTATCTTGGCAATCGCCTGCCCGATATCGGTGAACACGGAATATTCTCCGGTTGGAATTCCGTATTTCTTCATAAGGTTTTTTGAGAAACTCTTGCTTCCTTCAAGCTCCGCCGCGGCTCTAGAGGGACCAAAAACCAAAAGACCCTCTTTTTCAAAAAAATCTGTTATTCCTTCACAAAGAGGCTGTTCGGGACCGACAACTGTAAGATCCACCGACTCTTTCTTGACGAACTGCGCAAGCGAATCAAAATCTCCGACGCCGATAGCCACACACTCGGCATGGCGGCTTATCCCGGCGTTTCCGGGAGCACAGTAGGTTTTCTCCACAAGAGGGCTTTGGCTTATTTTCCAGCAGAGCGCATGCTCCCTCCCGCCACCTCCGACGACAAGTACTTTCATTTGAAACCTCTTATAAAATTAGATGCAAGGATATCATTGTGCCCGGCAAAGGCGTGATATCATTCAACCGTGACAACCTTGGCCAGATTCCTCGGCTGATCAACATCTGTCCCCAGAATATTGGCTATGTGGTAAGCCATAAACTGAACGGGGATAACCGATACCATCGGGCTTACAAGGTAAGAACTTTTCGGAATCACTATCTTCCTGTCCCTTTCGTCGGGAAGTCGAAGCTCTCTATCCGACGTTATGAAAATTATTCGCCCTCCCCTGGCCTTTACCTCCTGAAAATTTCCAAGGAGCTTTTTGTAATATACATCCTCTTCCGGAGCTATAAACACAACGGGCATGTTCCTGTCTATAAGAGCTATGGGACCGTGCTTCATCTCCCCGGCGGCATATCCTTCGGCGTGGATGTATGAAATCTCTTTTAGCTTAAGCGCTCCTTCAAGGGCCACGGGGTAATTAATTCCCCGGCCCAGATATATAAAATTCCTGTAACCGTAAAAATCTCTTGAAAGCTCCCTGAGACGTTCATCGAGCCCAAGAACTTCCTGCTGGAGTTTTGAAACCGATATGGCATCGGCTATCAGCTGCCTAGCCCTTTTTGAATCAACCGTCTTCCTTGAAATCGCTAGATATACGGAAAGAAGATAGAACGCCATTATCTGCGTCGTGAAAGACTTTGTGGAGGCAACCCCGATCTCAGGTCCCGCCTTTGTAGCTATGACGCAGTCAGACTCTCTTGAGATTTTGCTCAGCGCAACGTTCGTTATTCCGATTGAGTTCATGCCAAGATCCTTTGCCTTCGAAAGGGCCTCCGAGGTGTCCGCGGTCTCGCCCGACTGAGAAACCGCGATAAAAAGGGTGTCGGGGCCAACGACCGGATTTCTGTGTCGGAACTCCGATGCAAGCTCCACCTGGGTGTTCACTCCCGCGACTTCCTCTACCATGTACTTTCCTATGAGGGAGGCGTGGTATGAGGTGCCGCAGGCCGCGATAACGATTCTCTGCGCTCCCTGGAGAAGCGAGGGGTCCACGTCCTCGAGAACCACCTTCCTCATGTCCGCCGTGAATTTCCCCCGAAGCGTATCGAAGATGGCCGCGGGCTGTTCGAAAATTTCCTTCAGCATGTAATGGCGATATCCTGACTTCTCGGTTACCGAAGGGTCCCAGTCCACAACCGTCGGGTCTCTGCTAACTTCACTGCCGGCGGCGTCGGTTACGGAAATGCCGTTTTCTTCCAGAACCACGAAATCGTTATCCTCAAGGAAAATAAATTCCCTAGTGTAGGGCAGAATCGCAGGGATGTCTGAAGCCAGAAAACATTCGTTTCCGTTGCGCGCTATTATAAGGGGAGAGAAACGCCTGGTGGCGATTATCTTCCCGGGTTCTGTATCCGACATGACCGCCACAGCGTAAGAGCCCTCTATTTTCTCAAAGGCTTTTCTCGTTGACTCAAGAAGAGAGTTTCCTTTTTCCGTAAAATCGCGGATCAGATGAGAGATGACCTCGGTATCGGTATCGGAGCAAAATTCATAACCTGCGGCAACAAGTTCCTCCTTAAGCTCGGGATAATTTTCCACTATTCCGTTATGCACTACGCTTACCGGACCGGATACCTGAGGGTGGGCGTTTCGCTCCGAGGGATCGCCGTGGGTGGCCCATCTGGTGTGAGCGATGCCGAGTGAAGAGGTCACTTCGCAGTCTTTTAGCTTGGCGAAAAGGTTTTCAAGTTTTCCCTCGCTTCTTATGACGCGGGAACGGCCGTTCTCGACAAAGCATATCCCGGAAGAATCGTAACCCCTGTACTCCAATCTCCCCAAGCTTTCGCAGAGAACGCTTTTGGTTCTGTCCGAACTTCCCACGTATCCCACTATTCCGCACATTTCAGGATTTCCTCTTCTTTGCCCTTTTTCTCTCCGCCCAGCCGGTTATCTCCTTCTGCCCGGCACGTTCTATGGCCAGAGCGCCCGGGGAAACATCTTTCGTTATCGTGGAACCCGCGGCCGTAGTAGCATCTTTTCCAACCCTGATCGGCGCAACAAGCATGGTGTCGCTTCCTATGAAAGCGCGGTCCTCGATCACGGTTCTGTGCTTGTTTGCCCCGTCGTAGTTGCAGGTGATGGTTCCGGCACCGATATTAACTCCGTCGCCGATATCGGCATCTCCCACGTAGGAAAGATGCGGGACCTTGGAACCAACCCCTATTTCCGATTTTTTTATCTCAACGAAGTTGCCGATCCTGGCCCCGTCTTTTATCCTGGCCTCGGGCCGCAGGTGACAGAAAGGACCCATCACGACGCCGTTTTCGACTTTACACCCCGCAAGATAGGAAGAAAACCTTATCTCGACATTGTTTCCTATCCGCGAATCTTCAATGTATACAGAAGGCCCTATGCGACAACCATCGCCGATACTGGTCTCGCCGTAAATATAGGTATTGGGACACACGGTCGTATCCCTCCCTATGCTGACAGAGTCTGATATGTAGGTGGTTTCGGGATCCTCTATGGTAACCCCGTTTCCCATGTGGCGGCGGTTTATCGCCTGTCTCATGGTTTTTTCCGCCTCGGTGAGTTGCTCTCTGCTGTTCACTCCGGACACCTCCTTTGGATCCGCCAGGCAAAAAGCCAGAAGTCTGCGTTTGCGGGGAACGCAGAGATCCACAATTCCTGGCAGGTAATATTCTCCCTGGCTGTTTTCACTACTAAGTCCGCCCAAGCTCTCCCAGAGAAAGGAGGAATTCACGCAGTAAACGCCCGCATTTATCTCATTTTCCTTCTTCTCGTCCGCCGTGGCGTCTTTGTCCTCAACCACGCGAAGCACTTCTCCGTCGGCACTCCTCAATACTCTCCCGTATCCGCCGGGTTCCTCCACCAGAGCGGACATTAATGAGAGATCCGCTCCGTTTTTCACGTGAGAATCCGTAAATTCGCGCAGAGAAAAAAAACTTATCGCGGGAACATCTCCGCTTAGTATGAGAATGTCCCCGGAAAAATCCCGGAATGAATCCTCGCAGCACAAAACCGCGTGCCCGGTTCCAAGCTGCGGTTCCTGGATGACCGTCTCCACCGGATAACCCGAGACCGCTTCCTTCACAAGCTCCGAATCATGTCCCAGAACAAGCACTGTTTTCTCAGGTTCCATCTTCTGCGCCGCTTCAAGGACATAGCGCAGCATGGGCTTTTTCAGGATCGGGTGCAGCACCTTGGGGAGTTGCGAATTCATGCGGACTCCCTTGCCCGCCGCCAGAATTATAACGGCCAGAGACATAACCTTAATGTGTCAGTAAAAACCAAAAGAATCAGAACGGAACGTCGTCGTCCGTCATGCCAGTGCCCTCTTCGTAGGTGAAATCATCCTCGGGCGGAGGCACCTCGGAGCGGCTTTGCCTTCCGCCCTCCCCTCTGGGAGAGAGAAACTGCACGGTTCTTCCCACGATCTCGGTCGTATACCTCTTGTTTCCTTCCCTGTCGTCCCATGAACGGGTTCTGATGGAACCCTCCACGTAAACCGATCTCCCTTTGGCAAGATACTCTCCACAGACTTCCGCAAGCCTTCCAAACACCACTATCCTGTGCCACTCCGTGTGTTCCTGAGAGTTTCCGTCTCTGTCTTTTCGTGTTTCCGTGGTAGCAACCGAGAAGGTGGTAACCGCATTTCCGTCCGTCGTGTACCTCACTTCCGGGTCTCTTCCCAGATTGCCGAGTATTATGGCCTTGTTAACCGCTGCCATGAGTTTTTATCACCGCCATTTTGATATGTAAAAGGAATTTACATGAAGACCCGGCGGATTTAAATACCACTTAAGCAAAAAAGTCCGAGACAGTGCCCGCGGCTTAACAATCCGACGGCTAATAAATCGCTTCTGTATCTCTGTTAAGAATATCAAGGTACTCCGCGTACACGAAAATTTTATTGCGCTCCCTGCCCGTGATTTCCTTTACAATTCCAAGAAGTTCAAGACGGCCAAGGCCTCTGATCACGGTGGGCAGAGAGACTCCGCGGCGCTCCCTGATTCCTGTCGTGGTGCTGACAGGGCAGTGCTTTAAATGATCGTATATCTTCAGGAGTCCCGGAGTGGATTTACCCGAACTTTCGATACGGGCCTCGTCTTTTTCAAAAAGACCCGCAACCGCTTTCGCAGTCAGGGCAGCCTGATCAGCGGTCTCTATCACGCCTTCCAGAAAAAACCTGATCCACGCTTCCCAGTCTCCCGTTTCTCTCACGGCCTGCAGATGATCGTAGTAAGCCGGGCGGTTGATTCTGAAATAGAGGCTGAGATAAAGAAGAGGTTCTTTTATTATTCCCCAGGCGTAAAGAGTAAAAGTTATGAGAAGGCGGCCGACACGTCCGTTTCCGTCAAGGAAAGGATGTATAGTCTCAAACTGCGCGTGAACAAGCGCGGCCTTTACAAGCGCAGGCAGTCTTATGGTTTTATCATGAAGAAAGTTCTCAAGACTTCCCAGGCACTCCATCAGGTTTTCAGCCGGGGGAGGAACAAACCGTGCGGTAGACGGCCTTGGGCCTCCTATCCAGTTCTGCGAAGTGCGGAACTCGCCGGGACGCGCGTGACTGTCACGCTCTCTGTCCATAAGTCTTTCATGAATTTCCCGAATAAGGCGCAAGGAAAGCGGAAGTTTCTCCAGACATTCAATGCCGTACTTCATGGCCCTCACGTAACGCGACACCGAAACGACATCTTCGTCTGACGGAACACCGGAAGCTCCCGTGTTTTCAGATAACAGCAGATCGGATAAAGAAGACCGTGTTCCCTCGATCTGGGATGAAAGCACAGCTTCCTTGCGGATATACATGTAAAGAAGGATCGAAGTGTCCGGCAACGCGGCACAGAGACCGTCAAGACGCCCAAGCGCCGCATTCGCATGATCAAGCAGAAGATAAAACTCATCCACGCAAAGAGGCGGGTCGGGCGGAAGAGGCCTGGGAATATAGGAATCATAGTACTCACCGGCAACAACCGAACTTCTGATATATGTGCCAATACGCTTTTTCTTTTCCATGGGCAACTAAAACAAATGGGGTTTCATGTTAGTTAGGCAAAAATAACTAACATGAGCGAGAATTACAAGGTAAGAACTAACAGGAACAGAGTTTTATGTTAGTTGAACTGACTCCAAACAACATAAAAAGGGCGGCGGGCGGTGGAAAAAACGATTCCTGACAGAAGCGCGAGAGCAAGCAGAGCCATAACCGCAAGGAGGTTCGCCGTGGCGCTTCCGGCTTCTGTATCCGGACCGGCAAGCGAACACCCGCTGTCGCTTTCATCAACCGCCTCTTCTTCCTGAATGAGGTACAGTCCCGTGCCGAAAACATAGACTTTACCCATCTCGCCATCTAACGGGAGCTGTATCGCGTAGCCAAGCTTGGACGAACTGCCGCCGGGGTCGTCGAGATTAACCGGTTCATCACCTTCAACATTCGGGTTGTCCCAGTCGTATTCAACGAAATTTCCCTCCGGCCTGCTTTGCGCTGCTTTTATGATTCTCTGAATGAAAAAGCGATAGTCCTCCTCCCTGCCTTCCTTGTGCTCTCCTTCGAAGTTCCAAAGGTCCGTCTGTTCTAAGTTCCTGTTGACCGCGTTAAATATCACGTTGCCTACCTCATCCATAATATAGATGTAAGTGGAGCCGCTTCTCCAGGGACCCCCGTCATATCTGAAAATCTTGCGCAGTATGACAGGATCAAACAGTTCAATTTCAAAAGATGCGGTGATGAAAGTGAAAGCGCTTGCAAGAAACTCTCTCATATGGCTCTGTGTGCGTACGTCCGCGGCGTCTATGCTGGGTGTAAGCACCCTTTCAAATTCCGCTCTGAAGCGCTCAGGGTCCTCAATATCCGGATTGGTACTGGCAAAGCCATCAATCAGGCTGTCTTTCAGGTCTTCAAAGGTAGCGTAAGAATCCGGTTCGGGCCTGTAATCAAGACCTCCGAGGAGAACAAATTCCTTCTCAACAACGGGGCCGCTGCCGGGTTTGCTGAAAGGTACAAAGTACCCGCCCGTAACTACGGCGTAACCCGCGGGACTGTCCATATCCTGTCCCGCATATTTTACGCATCCAGCCCCCTTGTTCACCAGTTCACTCCAGCTCTCTCCGTTACACCCCACAAGTTTTTTAGACCAGTCCTGATCTTCAATCTCCCTGTCCCCGGGATGAATGTATACGCCCCCCTTTTTCGTGAGAAGAATAAGGTAAACGGAACCGGAACGCCATTGCCCTTCAACTCTGAAGCTGTTCATAAGGTTAAGGGATTCAGTAAAACTTGAAGTCGCAAACAGGTGAAGTGAAGCATGATCTACAAAGTCCTGAAGCTTTTCTCTGTCAAGCACAACATCCTTGGCCGTCGTGGCAACGGGTCTCTGAGGATGCGGATTGTCGTGGGCCGCGGAGGGATTAGCACCCAGAAGCATCGATACGCAGGAGGCAAGAACAAGAAGTTTCAGGTACGCGGCAATCCCCGAGTATCTAGCATCTTTCTGGAACCGCCGCGGTGAGGCATTGGAACCATGCTGAAGCGGCACTGCTGACCTCACATACAAACTGTTAAGGCGATTTCTCATCTCCCGTCTCTCCTCACTTGCTAAAACCAGTTTTTTACAACTGCGTTGCGCACGGTGTACGGATAAAAACACAGTGTACGGAACTGATGACCCGCAAACCATCAGCTACTCTCCAAAACCTCCGCCCTGACCGCAATGCGAAGTAGCCCAGCATTTCCCATTCGGAGCTGTGCCGCAAGGACATTGAACTGCATTGTTATTGTCATCAGAAGAAGGAGTCCCGCAGATTACGGCAGCTGTACCGGTGTTTAACGGACAGGTGTTCCCAGCAAACACGCCGAGTATCGAGTGGTTGCAGTCAACAAGCCTAGCCTCATCGCCAGTACACTCAAGATTCTCAAACAACACCGGAGTGATGTTCAAGGCTATTATCTCAAAAAAATCGACCCAGGCCTGAATTCCCGACTTTCTTTGTTTCAGCCAGTCGGTCGTGCTCAGATCAAGGGGTTTGGCTCCTGACGTTTCAAGTCCAAGCTGCCTGCATGCGACCTTCGCTTCTTCCACACCGAAACCTTTGTTGCATATTCTCCATTTTTTCGTTTTTTCATCGTCATTGAGGTCGCTCACCGCCTCGATCCTTCCCGAAGTTTCGGTAGGTGTCGGACGTCTTTTGGCAAACTGCAACTTCTCAGGAATATTTCTTTTTGCTATGACTATTATGCCATTCTGAGTGCTGAAATCATTGGCTACGTATCCACTATGCATGCTCTCACTCGTCCCATACCACTCACTCGACCCATCATACCTGCCCACATCGTCGGAAGCACTTGCGTCACCGAAATTGAAGCTGTCAAGATCTTTGCCACTGGAACCAAGATACATAGTGAAATCGGCACTCCTAACCCCGTCGGGCGGAAACTTGGGTGTTATAATCACATTGACCTTTCCTCCGGTAGGGCCTTGCCCAGGAAATCTGGAAGCTGCACCTCCTGACCGAAACGCGGTGACGGTGTAATCTTTACCTTGGTATTGAAACTTTCTATTAAAATTGCGCTGGCCATAAAATTGTACTTGCGCTCTACGAGAGACTGCTACCCATGACTCTACTCTGAACTGCTCTCGGAGAAGCTCATCTTCTATAGTCTGTGCACTGCCGGGAGCAATAAAAAGGATAGATCCCAGAAACATTGCCACTGTAAGACACACGTAACCAAACATCGAAAGAAAAGTATTGTTTTTCATTTCCCTAATGCTCCTTCGGCGGAAAGCAACACCGGATTATCGTACCTTTTTCAAGTGTTCATGCACGCAAATCAATCACGCCCGTTTCCAGAATCAAAGCCGCAAGAAGAAATCCGCGGCTAAACCATTGAAACGGCTCTCAGCATTTTTTCACCTGCCTGAGCTATAAAACCCATGCACCCTGCTTTTAATTAGAAGGCACTTCTAAAAATACCTTTCTATTCCACTTCAAGTGGCAATAAATATATATGCTCACCCCCACCTCCGTCAAATTACGGGGTAGCGGGTACAGGTACAAGACAATACCGGAGGAAGGAAAGTGGAACAGCTGGATTTCGGAGAAAAGGACAGGTACGTGAGACTGGATGACAAGAAAGACCCCCTGGTAAAACTCAACGCGATTATCCCCTGGGAACTGTTCCGTCCCCGCCTCAGGTCGGTGTGGCGGGAACCGGAGAGGGAGCGCAAGTCAAACGCCGGACGCAAGCCCTGGGACGAGATAGTGATGTTCAAGGCGATAATTCTATGCGCTCTTTACAACTTGTCCGACGAACAGGTCGAGTACCAGATGCTGGACCGCCTGTCTTTCACCAGGTTCCTGGGTCTTGAGCTCAAAGACAGGGTTCCCGACGCAAGGACGGTGTGGATGTACAGGGACAAGCTTGCCCGGGCGGGAGTGATTGAGGAGCTGTTCGCGGACTTTGACGGTCATCTCAACAAACGCGGGTACAAGGCGATGGGAGGCCAGATAATAGACGCTTCCATAGTTTCGGTGCCGAAGCAGAGAAACACAAGGGATGAGAACAGGAGAATAAAGAAGGGAGAAACCCCTGGAGGGTGGAAGAAACAAAAGCGCGCCCAGAAGGATACCGAAGCGAGATGGACAAAAAAACGTGGGACAAGTTATTACGGCTACAAGAACCACGTGAACGTGGACGCGAAGAACAAGCTGATAAGAGA
>JAPOYE010000088.1 GCA_026706695.1 Candidatus Dadabacteria bacterium
AGTTTTCTTCTCTTGGCAACCATTGAAACCAGTCCTTTTCTTGAATGGTTATCCTTGGGCGCTCTTTTCACATGCTCGGACAGTTCCTGTATCTTTCCGTTCAGAATCCCTATCTGAACCTCGGCCGAACCAACGTCGTTCTCATGTGTTTGAAACTCCTTTATGATTCGCGCCTTTTCTTCTTTCTGCAAAGACATAAATTACTTCCTCCTAGACCCTTGCCTGATCAGTTAAATACTCTTAAATGCCGGAACACTATATCCTTATCTCCAATATACTCAAATTCATCCGAGTCAGTTCTCGCCTCGCAGATAGAAAGAATCTTTCTCCGGCAAAATATGGTGATTATATCCCCATTTTTGAATTCGGGCAATTCCACGCCCGAAAGAACTCCCCGGCAAAGAGGAATTCCGTTGCGCACGCTCTCGCACAGATCCTCTTCCAAATGAACTCTCGGATAGCCACCGAGAACATCCTCCAAGGGGAGAATGCTGTAATTTCCGGATTCCACATCTTCAATACTGCTGGCCCCGCTCAGAGTGAATGGACCGCTTCTGAGTCTTCTCAGTTCGGAAAGATGAGCTCCGCAGCCCAGTTTCCTCCCGGCATCGGAAGCAATCACCCTTACGTAGGTTCCTCGAGAACACTTCACGTAAAAAGTCGCTTTAGGGTAAGAAAAATTAAGAAGTCTTATTTCCTCTATAGTGACTTTTTTCGGTTTCCTTTCAACTTCCTTCCCGGCTCTTGCAAGGGCGTAGAGCTTCGTACCTGAAACCTTGGCGGCGGAATACATTGGGGGGACCTGCATTATCTCCCCCGCAAATCCTTCAATGACCTCTTCAATCTCATTCTTGCCCAGATGCTCTGCATCCACCTGGCCGGTAACAGCACCGGTCTCGTCCATGGTATCGGTTGATACGCCCAAGATCATCTCGGCCTCGTATTCCTTTATATCATCTCCGAGGTAAGGAATGGCTTTTGTCGCCTGATTAAAACACACGGGCAATACCCCCGTCGCGAACGGATCCAGGGTACCCGTATGACCCGCCTTTTTTGCTCCCAAGACTTTTTTCACCCTGTTAAGAACCTGAGCGGATGTATAACCCTTGGGCTTATCGAGAATCATAACTCCATTCATCACATCGCTTCCTGAATCGAACTGAGAAGTCTACGTTTGACGGTAGCGAGCGGCGCGGAAACCACACATCCGGCCGCCTTGCGGTGCCCTCCCCCACCGTAACGTCTGGCAATCTGCGCCACGTCCACGTACTCCTTGGACCTGAGACTCACTTTCCAGCCGATGGCGGATTCCTGCCTCAGAAAAACCGCGACCTCAATCCCTTCAATTGCCCTCGCCATGCTTACAAGACCCTCTGTATGCTCCTTTTCGGTGCCGGTCTGCTCGAACATCTCGCTCGATACGTGAAGAAAGGCGATTTTCCCGGTTACCTCAAGGGTGTTCATTGCCAAGGTTCTAAGCATGACCTTTCTAAGAGGTTCGTTATCATAAATGAATCTTGAGATCTTTTCGGGGTCGGCTCCGCAGTTGACCAGATCAGCGGCGATCGTGAATGTCTCAGAACAGGTGTTTGAATACCGGAACGAACCGGTGTCCCCGACTATGGTGGAAAAAAGGCATTCCGCAACGTTCGGGCTGATGGGAATCCCGAGCCGCTTTATCATCCTGTAGAGAATAACTCCTGTAGAAGATGCGGTTTCATCGACAAGGCAGTACTCCGAACCCGTGCTGTTGGTTGCGTGATGGTCCACAAACGCAAACGTGAAACCGTTTTCCAGGATAAAATTTTCAAATTCTTTTCCGGGTCGCGAAACATCGGCACAGTCAAGGAGCATAACCACATCCACTGGGTTGGTGACGCCTTCAAGAGAATCGATAATGGCGGAGCATTCGGGAAGAAATCGCAGGTACTCAGGAACCCCGTCCGCGTTGTACATGATCACATCTTTTTCAAGCCCGCGAAGAACCAGCGCCATGGCTATGGTTGAACCCAGAGCGTCGCAATCCGGATTCTCGTGGGAAACGACAAGAAAGCTTTGGTTTTCCCTTATCAGGTTAAGGATGTTATCAAGCTCATCCATCCGAGAGGTCCTTTATGAGTTCGTCAATTCTCGCCCGCTTTTCCACCAAAGCGTCGTACTCGAATTCTATGTTGGGAATCTTCTTTATCCTCAATCTCTTGGAAAGAGTACTTCTTATGTAGCCTGTAGCGTTCCTTAATCCCTCAAGCATCTCCCGGGTATCGGAGCGTTCATCAAAAGAGGTAAAAAAGACCTTCGCGTAGCCCATGTCGTCTGTGACTCTCACGGCAGTTATGCTTGCCGACGATACCCTAGGGTCCTTGATCTTGCCGCGTACCAGCATCTCGGATATTTCCTTTATGAGAAGATCGGATATCCTCGCGGATCTTTTGTAGCTGTGAGACATCTTCGTTAACTTAGAAATGGATGATCTCCATTTCTTTTTCACCCATGCGGAAATTCCCCGTGCTCTCTATATAGGAAGTCACCTTGTTCAGAACGGAATTTACCAAGGAAGCATCGTTTGAAACATAACCAAGTCCTATGGTGGCCTTGTCCTTTAGGTCCAGGGAATCAACTTCAGTCAGCGAGAGGCTCTGGAACTTCGACCTCGTCCTTTCCACAAGGCTTTTCACCAGGCGTCTTTTATCTTTCAAAGACCTGTTGCCTGACATGTAGAGTTCAAACTTGGCTATGCCCACTACCATTTAAAATCCAGATATCAAAGCTCCTGCTTTATCTCCTCAAGCTTGTAGAGTTCGAAGACATCTCCCTGTTTCACGTCGTTGAAATTTTCTATCGTTATACCGCATTCGTAGCCCGATTGAACCTCCTTGACGTCCTCTTTAAAGCGTCTAAGAGAACTTACCTTGCCGTCAAAGACAACCGTGCCGTCCCGAACCACTCTGATGCTGTTGTCCCTGCTTACCCTGCCGTCAGAAACCATGCATCCCGCGATAGTCCCCACCCTTGACACGTGGAAAAGCTCCTTTACGTCCATGTGGGCCACCACGACTTCCTTGCGAATGGGCTCCAGGAGTCCCTCCATCGCGCTTTTTACGCGGCTTACCACATCGTAAATTATTGAATGAAGTTCAAGAGAGACACCTTCCTTCTCAGAGATCCTAAGCGCGTTCGCATCCGGGCGGACGTTAAACCCTATCACCACCGCGTTTGAGGCGCTCGCAAGAACCACATCCGTTTCGTTTATGCCTCCGGCTCCGGAGTGAACGATCTTTACCCTGCATTTCTCGGTAGAGAGTTTTTCCAAAGACTCCCTGAGAGCCTCAACCGATCCTTGGGTATCTGCCTTTATGATGAGCGAAAGTTCCTTCGCTTCCTCGTTTTCAATAGAGCTGAAAAGGTCTTCGAGCGAAAGTTTCGGAGTGGTGGTCACCTTGCGGGACCTGATCTTGTCCAGACGGTGAGAAGTTATCTCCTTGGCTGTCTTCTCATCCTTCACTGCATGGAATTTTTCCCCGGCTTCGGCAACTCCCGAGAGACCCATGATCTTAACGGGCATTGAAGGACCGACGCTTTTTACCGTTTTGCCCTTGTCATCGGTAAGGGCCCTTATTTTTCCACTGTGAACCCCTGATACAACGCAATCTCCGACCCGAAGAGTCCCCTCCTTGACTATGACAGTGGAGACCGCTCCCCTGCCCTTGTCAAGCTCCGCTTCTACCACCACACCATTTGCTTTTTTATCGGGCGACGCCTTGAGTTCAAGTATATCGGCCTGGAGCAGGACAAGCTCGAGGAGTTCGCTTAGACCCTTTTTCTTTTTCGCTGAAACCTCGGCAAAAAGAGTGTCTCCTCCCCACTGTTCCGATAGGAGATCTATCTCGGAGAGCTCTCTCCTGATTTTTTCGACATCGGCACCTTCCTTGTCGACTTTGTTTATGGCTACTATAATCGGAACTCCGGCCGCTTTCGCATGGTTGACCGCTTCGACCGTCTGGGGCATTACTCCGTCATCCGCCGCCACTACCAGGATCACTATGTCCGTTATACTCGCACCACGGGCCCTCATCGAAGTAAACGCCTCGTGCCCAGGCGTATCCACGAAAACTATTTTTGAATCCTTTATGTTCACCGCGTAGGCGCCTATGTGCTGCGTTATTCCACCAGCCTCTCCCGCGACAACATTGGTTTCCCTTATAGAGTCAAGGAGTGTGGTCTTGCCGTGATCAACATGTCCCATGACCGTAACGACCGGCGGGCGCGGCATTTTCTCCGCATCTTGCGACTCATCCTGATCAAAAAGCAGGTCCTCTTCAACAAACCTCTCAACGGTCACGTTAAAACCGAACTCATCGGCAAGAAGCTCGGCGGTATCGCTGTCAATTGACTGGTTGATCGTAGCGCCCGTACCCATGGTCATAAGTTTCTTAACGACTTCCGTCGCTTTTACGCTCATCATCTTCGCAAGTTCGGAAACCACTATCGTTTCGCCGACCTTGATGTTTCTTTTCGATGTGTGGGCTGGGGAAATCGGAACAACTCTCCCGTCCTGTCCATCTGCCGGGTAGGCTCCCCTGTTTTTCCCGGGTCCGTCAAAATTCTGCCTCAGTTTGGGCTTTTTGTTCTGTATTACATATTCCTTTCTGCTGGGAACCTTGGTCCGAAACGCTCTTTTGAGCTGCTCCAAGGTCTCTTCATCATGTATTTCCTCTTTTAGGGGCTTGCTCTTTTTAGCTTTTTTCTTCTGCTTTGGTTTTTCCTCATCTTCCACTTCCTCAATGACCTTTCCAGGTTCGGGAGATGGCTCCGGCTTAAGTTCAAGATCATCTTCCTGTGGAACCTCGACCTCGGCTTCGAGCGCCTCTTCGGGTATCGCTTCGCTCTCGGCGCTTGGAACTTGGAGTGGTTCAGTTTCCACGGATTCGGACGGGACAGGAATTTCGGGCTCCGGCTTGATTTCCGCAGGTTCCCCGGCAGCCGGAACGGCTTCTGCTTCCACGGGCTCCGGCTCCGGTTTTACAACCTTCTTTCTTCTCCTGACAACTCTCGAGCCGCTTCTTCTTTCGACGAAGTCGCCCGTCTCAGACTTGAAAACCTTTACGGTTTCCTTCTGCTTTTCCGCCGTTTCTGAAGAATTCTCCTCCGGGACGCTAATAAGCGCCTTTTTTATTCTCTCGGCATCTGTTTCCGAGACCACGTTTTGGTGACTTGTAACTTTCATTCCAAGCTTTACGCTCTGCTCCACTACCTCTTTGCTGGTTATTCCCAGCTCTTTGGCTATCTGATGTATCCTGACTTTAGGCATATTCCCCAAAAAATCCGCTCTCCCATAGATGCGGGTCGGTGGTTTTTGCTACTCGTCTGTTCGCGAATCCCCTACCTCTGTGCCGGTCGGCGATGATATATTAACCTCTTCTGCATCCGAAGCCTCTTCGGTTCCGCTCTCAACAGGCATCTCCTCAAGTTTTTCCATAAGCGCCACGCGGGCCGCTTTCTGAAGCGTGGAAACCTCGTCCTCGTTGAGACTTCCAACCTTCATGAGCACATCCGGTTCGCAAAAAGCTATGTGTTCAAGAGAGTAAAATCCGTCATTATAAAGCAGGCTTGCTGTAACCTCGCTTACAGACGGTAAGCTTGTAAGAAGGGAGAGCACTTCCTGCTGTTCCTGCTTGACTCTGGACTCAGTTTTTATATCTATCTTCCACTCGGTAAGCTGCGACGCCAGCCTTACGTTCTGTCCCTTCCTCCCGATAGCAAGAGAAAGCTGGTCATCATCAACTATGACCTCCATAGAGCGGCTGTTCTCGTCAATTACAACCTTGTTGACAACGGCCGGAGAGAGAGCGTTGCAGACGTAGCGGGCGGGATCTTCTGACCAAGGAACTATATCCACCTTCTCGCCCCTGAGTTCCTGGATGATGCTCTGAACCCTAGAGCCCCTCATTCCCACGCAGGCACCAACCGCGTCCACATCCGAATCGTTTGACGCCACGGCTATTTTCGTTCTTCCCCCGGGGTCTCTCGAGATAGCTTTTATCTCCACTATATTCTCGGCGATTTCTGGAACTTCCGACTCAAAAAGCCTCATTACGAAACTCACATGAGCTCTTGAAAGGATAAGCCTCGGCTCCCCCCTGGGCGACTCCTTTATATCGAGAAGCACAGCTCGTATTCTTTCCTTCATCTTGTAGTACTCTCTCGGTACCTGCTGTTCCGGGGGCAGGACGGCTTCAACCCTTCCGAGATCAACTATTATGTGCCTTCTGTCAACCCTTCTCACTATGCCGCCGATTATGGTTCCTTTCCTGCCGATAAATTCCTCGTATATAACCTTGCCTTCGGCCTCCTTGAGTTTCTGAAGGACCTTCTGCTTGGCGTTGTGAATGGCAATTCTAGTGTATTCGGGGCTTATCTTAACGCCTATCATGTCTCCAAGTTCAGTTTCGGGATCGAGTTCGGACGCTTCGGTGAGGGAAATCTCAATTTCGGGGTCGGTTACGGTTTCCACAACCTCCTTGTACTCGAAAAGCTCTACCTCTCCCTCATCGGGGTTATAGTAAACGTCGAGTTCCTTGTCCTGATTCTTTGACTTGAGAAGCTTCTCGGCAGCGGACAGAACCGCTTCCTCAACCGCACTTATTATGCGTTCCCTGTCAATGCCCTTGTCTTTCCCTACGGAATCTATAACTCTCGTCAGTTCCGTAATCATTTTCTCGCTCCTTTCCCAAAATCAATTTCCAAGTTCGCCCTGCTGACGGAGCCGAAAGGCACGCTGTAGGAACGGCCATCAACTTCCACCAGAATCATTTCCCCTTCCATTCCGAGAAGCGTTCCGGAAAAAACCCTTCTGTCATCGACCGGACCCGTGGTCTTTATCTTCACTTTCCTTCCCTTGAACCTCTCGTAGTCGCTTTGCCTGTTAAGGGGCCTCCTGAGACCGGGAGAAGATACCTCAAGCGTGTAAGAATGCTGTGGCATTATGTCGTAGGCATCCAGAACCACACCGAGCTCTCTGCTCACGTTAGCGCAGTCATCAACGGTGACCCCGCCCTCCTTGTCAAGAAATACCCTCAAGACCCTGCCACCTCTTTCCCTCAGATACTTTATATCCACAAGCTCGCAGGAGTTTTCCTCGACAATCGGGTGAAGAACCTCCAGAACCGCTTTTTCAAGCTTACCGTTAGCCTTTTCCACAAAAATTCTCCGTGTCTTTCATACCCTTCAACAAAAAAGAGCGGGTAAAGACCCACTCTTTCCAAAGCGGTTTAAATTCTACATAAAACAAAAAAATCGGCAAGAAAATACCCGATTGTCACGCGACCCCTTCGGCGTATTTAAGCTCCAGTTCCTGGAGTTTTTTTATCCTGTTTCTGAATTCGGCCGCCTTCTCGAATTCAAGCTTCTTCGCGGCGGACTTCATCTCCCTCGAAAGCTTAGCTATAGTTCCCGGGATCTTGTTCGGGGGGATATCGAGGAGATCTTCCTCCTCCGTACCGGAAATCTCGAGATAGTCAGACTCGTATATGGAACCCAGTACGTCGGTTATGTTCTTTTCGATGCTTCTCGGAACTATGTTGTTTCGAGCGTTGTACTCCATCTGAATATTTCTTCTTCTGCGGGTTTCCGCCATGGCGGCGCGCATAGACCCCGTCATGGTGTCTGCGTAGAGAATCACCCTGCCAGAAACATTTCTCGCTGCCCGGCCGAAAACCTGAACAAGCGACGTTTCTGAACGAAGGTATCCTTCTTTGTCGGCATCAAGCACTGCAACAAGGGAAACCTCGGGTATGTCGAGTCCTTCCCGAAGAAGATTTATTCCGATCAGGACGTCAAATCTTGCGGCTCTTAAGTCCCTTACGATCTTTATTCTCTCGAGTGTGTCAATCTCCGAATGCAGGTATTCAACCCGCAGGCCGAGTTCCCTATAATAATCCGTAAGGTCTTCTGCCATCTTCTTTGTAAGCGTCGTAACCAGGGCCCTCTGCCCTCCGGCAGCCACTTTTCTTAGTTCATCAAACAGATCGTCCACCTGGTTCTGGGCGGTGCGGGTTTCAATTAAGGGGTCGGCAAGGCCCGTCGGCCGTATGATCTGTTCAACGACGTTACCGCGGGCCGCTGCGAGTTCGTAAGGCCCTGGGGTAGCCGAAACGTATATCACCTGTCCGATCTTGGCTTCGAACTCCTCAAAATTAAGCGGGCGGTTATCAAACGCCGAAGGAAGCCGGAAACCGTTTTCAACCAGAGAGAGCTTCCTGCTTCTGTCACCGAGGTACATGCCCCGAAGCTGCGGAATCATCTGGTGACTTTCATCAATCACGCATAGAAAATCCTCGGGGAAATAATCAAGAAGCGTGTAGGGAGGTTCTCCAGGGCGTCGCCCGGAAATGTATCTTGAATAATTCTCGATGCCGGGACAAAAACCCATCGTATCCAGCAACTCAAGATCAAACCTGGTCCTTTCCTCAAGCCGGTCGGCCTCAAGTTCCATTCCCCTCTCCTTGAGTTCAGCAAGCCTGGCCTCAAGCTCCCTGTCTATGTTCTCGACCGCCTGCTCAAGAACACTCTTGGGGGCCACGTAATGAGAACCCGGGAAAATGGAGACTTCCCGGACCTCCCCGGCGGCCTTGCCGCTTAGAGGGTCTATAGCGCGTATCGTCTCTATTGAGTCTCCGAAAAACTCGACTCTGAGCGCGGTCGATTCCTCATGCGAGGGAAACACGTCTACCACGTCCCCCCTAACCCTGTAAGTACCCCTGTCGAGTTCGTCGATCTTCCTTTCGTAACGCACCTCCTCAAGCCTGAGGGCGAAATCATTTCTTGAAAGCTCCATTCCCACCTCGATTTCGGTAAGCATGCCGTAATAAACCTTGGGCGCCCCGATCCCGTAGATAGCCGAAACGCTTGAGACGATTATCACATCCCTTCGTCTGAAAAGAGCTTTGGTGGCGGCGTGGCGCATGCGGTCTATGTATTCGTTTATCGATGCGTCTTTCTCTATGTACGTATCGGTCTCGGGGATATAGGCCTCGGGTTGATAGTAGTCGTAGTAGCTCACGAAATAGTGAACTTCGTTTTCGGGGAAAAAATCGCGCAGTTCGGCGTATATCTGCGCAGCCAGTGTCTTGTTGTGAACAAGTATCAGCGTGGGACGTCCGGCGTCACGGATAACCTGGGCTACGGTAAAGGTCTTGCCGCTTCCGGTAACTCCAAGGAGAACCTGATCCTTGCACCCAAGCTTTAGCCCTTTGCCCAATGCGGAGATGGCCCGGGGCTGATCTCCCTTGGGTTCAAAGGGGCTTTTGAGATTAAACAGAGATTTCCCGGAATCCATTTCGGAGACTATTTTAACCACCCGTACGGCCATCATAAACACGCAAAGGCTCAACCGTAGTCGCAGAAACGGTCTTTCAGTGATTTTACAGGAGCCAACCCATGAGAAATAATATAATTTTGGAGCAGAGAACAGGCGAAAAGCGGCGTTGCGATACCGTTTTTCACCTCAGGTGTAATGTACAAAGAAACGGACAGGTGAATTTCTCCGGGGTCTCTCCCCAGCAATCCACGGTTCCATGAGCGAAAAAAAAGGCAGGGTTTATCTGATCGGCGCGGGTCCCGGCGATGCGGGACTTCTTACCCTAAAGGGAAAGAAACTGCTCGGGGAAGCACAGGTGGTAATCTATGACTCTCTGGTAAATCCGCAGATTCTTAAATTCTGCCGCCCCGACACAGAACTTCTCTTCGCAGGCAAGACAATGGGGCGGGCCCATATATCCCAAGAAGAGATAAACGAGCTTCTCATAAGCAAGGCAAGAGAGGGAAAGACGGTGGCCAGACTAAAAGGGGGCGACCCTTTTGTTTTCGGAAGGGGTGGAGAAGAAGCTGAAGCGATAGTTCAGAACGGCATAGATATCGAGATCGTCCCGGGAGTAAGCTCCGTTACCGCGGTGCCGGCTTACGGAGGAATTCCCATTACTCACAGACAATACAATTCTTCTTTCGCAGTCTTTACCGGACATCATCAGGGAGAGGATTCTGACTATGATCCGGCTCAGATAGAAACACTGGTATTCCTCATGGGACTAAGCAAAATCGAGAGCATAATGAAAAAACTGCTTGAGCTCGGAAAGGAACCGTCCACTCCCGTTGCCGTCATATCCTGCGGCACGCTGCCCGAACAGGCGTCCGTCGTGGGAACCATTTCCGACATAGCGGAAAAAACCAGAGTCCTTGACGTGCAGACCCCGGCCACCATAGTGGTTGGAGAAGTCGCTGCGCTCGCGGAAGCTATAGGATGGTATGAAAAAAAGTCTCTTTTCGGAAAAACCGTAATGGTAACAAGAGAAAAGGAGGCTTCATCCGAGTTCGCAGAACTTCTCGCCTCCTGCGGAGCAAAAACCATCGAATTCCCCGCAATCCAGATAAAGCCCATAAGGGATACCGAAGAGCAGCAACTTTCGGTACGGAACCTTGGAGACTACGACTTTGTGGTGTTCACAAGCGTAAACGGAGTCAGCAACTATTTTGAGGTGCTGGCCTCTCATGAAAAGGACTCGCGTGACCTAAAAGGCAAGAAGATAATAGCCATAGGAGAAAAAACGTCAGAAGAGCTATTAAAGTACAACCTCACACCGGATTACATGCCCGAGGTCTATACGGCTGAAGGAATAATCTCGCTTGCGGAGAAACTGAATCTCGACGGCAGGAAAATACTTATCCCAAGGGCGCTTGTGGCAAGAGAACTCCTCCCTGAAACGCTACGGGCGATGGGAGCCACGGTGGAGGTGCTCTGCGTTTATGAAACTCTTGTTCCAAGCTATACAAAGGAAGAAATTGACCTGATGAAGATGAGATTCTCCGACGCGGAGATAGACCTCGTAACGTTCACAAGTTCCTCGACCGTAACGAATTTCTTCTCGCTTCTCGGGAAAGGCCCGGAGCTTTTCGCCAGAACCGTGTTCGCCTGCATAGGACCCGTAACGGCCGCGACGCTGCTTGACCACGGTTTTACCCCGGCGGTAACAGCCGACATCCATACGACCCGGGGCCTCAAAGAAAAAATCCTGAACTTTTATCTCTCGTAACAAGGCAGGCACCTTGAAATGCCAAGATTTCCGATCAGAAAAGAGCCATCCACGGAAGACGACGGAACCCTTCGCGGAAAAATATCCGAGAGCGACTACACGCATATAACGAAAGTGCTGAGGCTAGGAGCCGGGGACCGCATAACCGTTTTTGACACTGAATCCACAGAGTATGAAGGCACAATAACGTATCTCTCTGATCGAACCATCGCCCTACAGGTTCACGACACCCGCATGTTGGAAACAGAACCTGAACTGGAACTTAATCTCTTCCAGGCAATTCTCAAGGGAAACAGGATGGACGGGATAATAAGTCAGGCGACGCAGCTCGGCGTATCGGGAATTTTCCCGGTAGTTTCCGAAAGGACCCAGGTAAGGTCAACCGCAAAGGTGGACAGATGGAACAAAATAGCCGGGGAATCGACAAAGCAATGCGGAAGGGTAACGCCGCCTCTGGTTTCCGAGCCGGTCGATTTTCAAAGGTCCCTTGAAATAAGAAACGAAAGCGAGATGAAGATAGTACTTTACGAAAACCAAAGCGAACTGCTCAGAGATTACATGGGTTCCCACGAGAAATCCGTAAGAACGATAAATCTCTTCATAGGCCCCGAGGGAGGTTTTTCGGAACAGGAAATCACCCTTGCAAAGGAAAAAGGCTATGCAATACTTGGGCTTGGAGAAAGGATACTGAGGGCGGAAACAGCTTCAGTCGTAAGCTTAGCGCTTCTGCAGTCTCACTTCGGCGATATCTAATTGTTATCACATAACGAACATTGGACAAATGCGGCCGCTTAAGCAGTCTTGGTCCATTAACCCCAGGGGAGAAACGTAGCGTGATAAGTCTTTCACGTACTCGATAACTTCATCTCGCCTTTCCTCGGAGTTAATGTTACCGGGATTACGACATCCGCATGATAAGGATTGTCATATAACGGCGAGGGCTATAGAGTCCGAAGGGTTCCCGAAAATCCTGGAAGAGCATCCACAGTTTTCCGGCCAATTATCCGTTGCAAACCGTGTTCTCATGTGTATACTCCTTCCACGCTGAAAGCACCCCTGTTCCCTGGAAACATCGAATTTGTCGTAAAACATGCGGGAAAAGACGTACTTTCAAGGCACGTCATAAAGACTCCCGCCACTGACTCGGGTTCTGAAGAGATTTCAGGCTGCCGGAGTTCTCGCAGACGGCACCCGGATGTGCCCCAAAATTGTTCCCAGTCTCTTTGGACCCGGGGCTACCTTCGGTGCGCTTTTTGGCTCAGAGAACAAACCGAAATGATATCAAGAAGTGATGTAGAAGAATTGCTTGACGGGCCCCATCTTGACGGGGGAATCGATTGTTTCCACCAAGGCAAAGTCGCATCGGTCAATATTCTGGAGGGACAAAACAGCATTGGAAGCACGGTCTACGGCGAAGATGGGAAATTGTACCATCAGAGCATACGTCTAAACATCGCGCTCAAAGGTTACGTTGAAGCAGTTATAGGCAGATGTTCCTGCTCCGTCGGTTTTAACTGCGAGCATGTAATAGCGGCGCTTCTCGAGGCGGCATCCAGACTCAGCACCGAAACTCGTTCGAAAAACCCGGACCACCTTCTTGCCCCCCGCAACTCATCAAACCACCGGACTGAAGCGCCCGCGACGAAACGTACTCGCAAAGAGGTGCTCTATATTTTTCGCGTCTCCGAAAACGGAACTGTCAGAGTGGACCCCCTCACCGCGCGGTTCGGAGAAGACGGCACCATGCTCTCAACGGAGAAATACAGATGTAACAGTTCCGGCTATGACGTCTCCAAGAAATTTCTCACAACAAAAGACTTCTTCATTCTTCTAAAGCTTTCTGAGTTCTCGGAAGGAACCTGGAAGAGGCACTACAACTGGCCGGAAGGAAAACCGCTTGTTGAATTAATCCAGAGGCTGCTCAGCACCGGTCGCGTCCGTGCGGGAAGCGTCAATGGGCCAATTCTTTCCTGGGGCCCGCCGAGGCGGTTTGAGTTTAAATGGATTCCGGACAGCAGGGGAAATCAGTCTGCAAAGACACTTGATGAGGGCGGAGAGGAACTCTCCCTTCTGCTTTTCTCGCCCCTTCTTTACATTGACGTCCGAAGCGGGCTGATAGGGATGGCAGAAACAGACATTCCGCCGTCCCTTGCGGAAACGCTTGCCGCGTCTCCTCCCGTGCCTCCGGAGAAATCCGGTATCGTCGCCAAGAATCTGGCGACCCTGGGTGGCGATAACGTGCCCAAACCCCGGATAATGGAAGTAACCAGCAGAGATGATCTCATCCCCCGGCCGGTACTGACTCTGAGCAGCGTTACGACCAGAGTCCCGAAACGCATGCGCATGTATGGCCCTCTGCGTAAAATCAAGTCCCCCAAGATAGTCTACCCCTGCGCGCGGATTGATATCGCATATGAGGGAACAGAAGAGAGGATGATCCCCGCCATGGGCGACGATATTCAGATTCTGACCGAACAGGGGGTCGAAATAATCATCCGCGACCTTGATCTGGAGTGGGAATATGTGGAGGGGCTCGAAGAAATCGCGGAGGACTATGAAGGAATTCCGCCCGGGTCTCCTGATTTTAAAATGGGCAGGGTCCCGAAGGTGGTTCGAGAGTCCGATATTGTCTTCAACCCGATTCTGAAAGACATCGAACAGGTACACAGCTCCCTTGTTAATTTCTCGGTACAGGCCGTCCCCCGGTTGCGCGAGGAGGGGTGGCAGGTTCAGATTGAAAAGAGCTGGCCGTTTCATCTGAGCGAAGAGCGTGTCAGTTTCAGCGCGAAGATACTGCCTCAGGGCGAAGACCGCTTTTCTCTGTCTCTCTGCCTTAAAGCCGGGGACGAGGAGCTGGACCTCGTGCCGACAATACTCCAGGTGATAAAGATTCTTCCGCTGAAAGACTCGGGAACCCTTGAAGGCTGTCTTGAGGAAATGATATCGCCCTACTCCTTTTACCCGCAACTCAAAGACGGCTCAAGGGTAAGAGTTGAGGGCGCAAAGATCCTTCCTTTTGTCCAGGCGTCTGTTGAAATCAGCAGCCTCACCGAATTTCACAAGGGGGATGCGGGACGGATCTCCGAGTTTGCGCAGGCGCTTGAAGGATCGGGCGTTCTGTGGAGGGGAGGAAAGGAAATTCTTGAACTCGGCGAACGTCTTCGCGCTCTCGCGTCCACCTCCGGCACCGAACCTCCCGCGACGATGAAGGGTGCTCTGCGTCCCTACCAGAAGCTTGGATACGGGTGGCTGCTCGCGCTTTGCGACAGCGGTTTCGGCGGAGTGCTGGCCGACGACATGGGACTCGGGAAAACTGTACAGGCTCTTGCGCTCCTTGCCCGCCGCCATCTTGAGACGGGAACGGACCGTCCGAGCCTGCTTGTCGTCCCCACAAGCCTTGTCAGCAACTGGGTCCGCGAGGCGGCGCGTTTCGTTCCGGAACTGAGAGTGATTTCCCTGCGGGGGCCGGAGAGAAAGAACAGGTTCCGTGAAATCCCCGACCATCATCTGGTAATAACCACCTACCCGCTTGTAACCAGGGACCACGGGGAACTTCTCTCCCGCCAATACGATCTGGCGATTCTGGACGAGGCACAGGCAGTTAAAAACCCTTCCACGTCAGTAGCGAAACGCATACGCGGAATAAACGCCCGCCAGCGCGTGGCGCTTACGGGAACCCCGATGGAAAACAATCTTGGTGAACTCTGGTCTCTTTACGACTGGCTTATCCCCGGGTTCCTTGGCGACCGCAAATCGTTTAACAGAAACTACAGGACTCCGATAGAAAAACACGGCGACACGGAAAAACAGCGGCTGCTCTCAGCGCGCCTCAAGCCGTTTCTGCTTCGCAGGGCGAAGGAGGACGTAGCAAGGGATCTTCCGGTGAAAACGGAGATTGACGAGGTAATTCCGCTTTCAGAAAGCCAGCGCGCGCTCTATGAGATTATCCGGGTAGCGATGGATGAACGGATAAGGGAAGCCGTGCGCCAAAAGGGGATAGCCCGGTCCCGCATAACGATTCTTGACGCACTGCTCAGGCTTCGCCAGGTGTGCTGCGACCCTGCTCTCGTGAAACTCGCCGCCGCGAAAAAGTTTACCGAGAGCTCCAAACGCAAGAGACTGTCTGAACTTCTCCGGGAGCTTGTCGCCGAGGGACGGAAGGTACTCGTTTTCTCGCAGTTCGTCGAAATGCTGCGCCTGATTGAAAAAGATGTGGAGAGCATGGGCTGGTCCTACGCCATGCTCCATGGGCAGACCAGAAAACGGGATGAGCAGATAGCGAAATTCCAGGACGGAGACACGCAGCTGTTTCTGATCAGCCTCAAGGCCGGGGGAGTGGGGCTCAATCTCACGGCCGCCGACACTGTTATCCTTTATGATCCGTGGTGGAATCCGGCGGTTGAACGCCAGGCGATGGACAGGGCGCACAGGATAGGCCAGGAGAATCCGGTTTTTGTCTATCGCTTGATCGCTGAAGGATCGGTTGAGGCCACAATAGTCGAAATGCAGACGCGAAAAAAAGCGCTTGCCGACGCGCTTTTTGAAGGCGGAGGAGAAGGGGCCCTCGCACTCACAGAGGAAGACTTAAACGCCCTTCTTATGCCTATCGGTTGAACCGGCAATCACCGCCGGGCATCTGTTTTGCCAAGAGCAAGGAGCTCTCAGTCAACCAGCGTATAGATAGCCGTGCCCTTCGCCACGCAGACACCCGAATTCAGCACCTCGCTCTCAACGGGCATTATTCTCCCCTGCCGCAGCACTCTGGCGCGGCAAATGGTAATACCTTCCCTTACGGGCTCAAGGTAGTTTATGTTCATTCCGGACGTAAGGAACTTTTTTCCCTCTCTTGCGACACTGGCGACGGCAACTCCGCAGGCCGCGTCAGCCAAGGTGAAAATTACCCCGCCGTGGAGCATTCCGTAGTGCTGCGTATATTCCTCAATAAACGGCATGGAAATTTCCGACTCCCCGTTTTCCATGCGGAGAATCTCTATTTTCATCGTGTCGAAAATCTTCGGGTGACCGGAGGAAAGTCTGATGGGTTCCTTGCTCATATTCCACGCTCCTTTAAAACTGAACTTCTGGCAAAAAATAGAAAACCTAGGAATACCATAAGCGCTAGTGAAACAAACATCGTTCTGAATCCGAAAAATTCCGCCACAATTCCGAAAACAAAAGATCCCAGCATTCCGCCGCCCGTGAACGAAACGCTGCTTATGGCAAAAGCCTTCGCTCTCGCTTCCTTCGGATTCGATTCTATTATGATCGAATATATTGAAGGATACACAAATCCATGTGCGCAACCGAATATGATTCCACAGAGAATAAGAAGTTTAAGCTCGTACACAAAACTCAGCATGACAACACTCAGTCCCAGAAAGAAAACGGACGGGGAAGCAACTCTCCACTTGCCGTACCTGTCGGGAACCCAGCCGAGAAATATCCTGATGGCGAGCACCGAAAGGGTGTAGGAAAGAAAATAAACGTGAAAATTCTCTATATTTATTGAAAGCGAGAAGATGGATATGAAGTTAAACGTTGTTATAAACGCCGCTCCGCATATAAAAAGCGTAACTGAAGACACAGATGTAGCCTTATCGCGAAGACAGTCCATATAGCCTGGCCCCGTGTCTTTCGGCGCCGCTGATTTTTTCCCCTCTCCGATCATAAGGGAGACTCCCAAGCCAACAAGCGCCGTAACGGTAAGGAAGAAAACAAAGAAATCAAAACCGAAATTCTTTATCAGAATGGAGCCAACGTAAGGAGCAATCGCATAGTTTATTATTGTGAAGACACCGTATATGCCGAGCGCCTGAGCTCTCTTTTGCTCGCTTGAAACATCAACCGTAAGCGCTCCGGCGGCGACAAAGAAAAGAGAAAAGGAACAGCCGTGAACTATCCTGATAAGGTAGTAGAGGTAATCGACCCTATCTAATAAGGCGAGTGGAAATGTCGAGACGGCAAGCAGCGCGAACCCCAGCAGCACAAACAGTTTCTTTCCGTACCTGTCGGTTATGTGGCCGGCGTAAGGAGTAAGAAAAAGGGTGCTCAGTCCCGCAATACCCATTACGAATCCCACAATCTTCTCGGTCCCTCCCAGTTCAGAAATTCTAATGGGCAGAAGGAGAAACGAATGGAAGTTAAAGAAGTAAAGGCACCCGAGAAAAGTTACAAGCACAAAGCTTCTGTTAAGCAAGGGTGGTGAATTTTTCTGTGCGTCGCTCATTTTTCAGAAGAAAAAGGGCCCTCCAGACCGAAAACGGTTTTTACTTTTCCGAGCCCATGTTTGAAAGCCGGTTTCTCCCGTAGAAAAAATACATAACTCCCATTGCTACAAACACAAAAAAGAGTATCACCGGCAGATATCTGCCAAGGTTGCTCTTAAGAAAGGAAACATTGGAAACAATTACCGTTACGCCACCTGGTTTTAAGTCTGACAGCTGGTATTTCAAAAACGCCTCGTCGTGAATCATAATTTCTTCTGCGACCGCCCCGGATTGCTCAACCCTGACTCCAAGTTCTGTTTTTCTCACGAACACGGCAAGATCAGCGACTTCATAGTCAAAGCCTATCTGAAATTTTCCTTGAATTTGCGAAAGAGGGATGGAATAGCCAAGAGCAATCCTCTTCATCCCCGGAAGAAAAGGAAGTTTGTTGTATAGCTTTTCTCCCTGTCTCTGCACCGCCTCCGGATTGACTCCGTCTGAAAAAGTAACGTCCACCGCCTCTTCGGGAATCGAAAAAACAAGGGTCGCAGTATCTGAGCCCGCCTGTTCTCCGGTAAAAACGGTGTTTCCCGAGTTCTCAAAAACATAGAGGGAGGTTACATTCACGTTGCCACCCCCTTCATCCGGGTAGACAATCAAGTTCAGCGACTGTAAAGAGACATTTTCATCCGAAGTCGTGGTATCGTAGACCGGGAGATCAAGGGTGATTCTGTCCTCTCCGGGAAGAAAGACCATTTTCCCCGAAACATACTGAACTCCATGGTGAAAAAGCATGATCTCATAACTTCTGTCCCACTGCAGGGAAGAAAAAGAGAAATTGCCCAGCGAATCCGACTTAGCGAAGCGCCTTTCTTGCTGCCTGTCTCCCATGTATGAAATCAAAACGACGTTCTGCCCCGCTTCGGACCTCCCAGTAGTGATATTTCTTACGCGACCCTTTATCGTCCCGCTTTCACCAATATCGGATGGGAGCTTATAACCCAGAAGGTAGTCGGCAACCTTCTGGGCTTCGCTTTCTGATAGATTCATTGGGGGCATCGGCGGATAGCCGTCGTTTACAGGTTTTTTCTTTTTCTCCGCATAGATGCTCTCGGGGTTGCGGGCCCACCTGATCAGATCATCCCTTGAGTATCTATCTCCTACGCCCAGAAGATCAGGACCTACGAACCTTCCTCTTCCAAGCGTATGGCATCTTATGCATTTCCCTTCGATAAAGACTGATTCTCCCGACACCTGTGCCATAGCTGAAGGAACCACTGCCGAGGAAAAAAGGCAAAAAGACATTAAAAAAAGATGCAGGGTTATTCTTCTCATGATTCGTGCAGTTTGTGAAAGCGGGGCCTCGAAAGGAGAGGTTCTCGCTTCCCCGGTAATTTTTTCATCCCCAGTCACTGATTGAAGTTCTGAGATAAGTTTTGTAACGGCCGCCGCTTTTTCCTTGTACCTCGACACAAGTTCGGCGTAGTCCTGCTCGCTTAACTTTCCCATATCCCGGTCAAGCTCTATATCTTTTATGGAGGAGTAATAGAGGTCCCTTTTCTCGTAAAGCTGTTCGAGTCGGCTGACCTCGGGCTTGTCCCCGATACCCCGCTCCCCTCTCCTGTAACCCAGAAAAAGAGGGTAGACGGTAAAAACCGATACCAGCACCACAAGCAGAAGAGAGGTTACGTATTCACTCACGCGCTAAGCTCCTTTTTTCTTCGCCCCTCGGGCCACATGGTGACAATCGCTCCAAGGACAATAACAATGCCTCCCGCCCATATCCAGTTCACCATAGGGTTAAGAAGGGCCCTTACATTAACCTTTCCGCTCCCGTCAACCTCGGAGAGTATGAGATAAAGATCATCTCTGAAGGTGGAGCGAAGCGCGACCTCGGTTTCCTGGTTTATCTCCCTGTTTCCCTCGTACTTGTAGATGTTTTTCTCGGGATACATGGTCGCAACGCTTTTTCCTTGGTTTTCAATCGAGAGCTCCGCTGAAAATCCGTCCTTAGCGTCGTTTGAGATGAAACGCACTCCATGGAAAACCAGATCGTACCTTCCTAGGGAAAAGGAATCCCCTTTGTCGAGAACAACTTCCTTCTGGGTAACGAAAAGAGAAGAAGCAGTGATTCCTATTACCAGTAGCACCACCCCAAGATGCACTATGTATCCGCCGTAGCGCCTGCGGTTTCTTGAGACGAGATTAAACAACGCCGAAACCGGGTTCTCTCCCCTGCCGCTTCTTACCCTTATACCTCTGAAATATTCCAAAAACACCGTCGAGGCGACAAACCCGCAGAGCGCGAAGCTTAAAAGCGCTACCGGTTCTCTCATGCCGGAGACAAGAAGCGCCAAGAGAACCACCAAAAAAACCACCGCGGGGAAAACGAAATTTCTCTTCAGGTTTGCCGTCGAAGCCTTCTTCCACGATATAAGCGGACCTATTCCCATAAGCAGGATAAGCACAAGTCCTATGGGCACGCCCACAGCGTTGAAATAAGGGGGACCGACGAGAATTTTTTTCCCGGTGAAAGCCTCTGAGAGTATGGGGAAAATGGTTCCCAGAAAAACGGAGAAGGCCGCCGCCAGAAAAAGAAGATTGTTAAACAGAAAGGCGCTTTCTCTTGAAAGAGGGGAATCAAACCTCTCCTCGCTTTCGAGTTCTTTTGACCTGTAGGCAAGAAGAGAAAAGGAAGAAAGGAGTAGGATGACCATGAATCCGACAAAAAGTGGACCTATGTCCGAGCGTGCAAACGAGTGAACTGAAGACACTATGCCGCTTCTGGTTATGAAAGTGCCGAATATTGAGAGAAAAAAGGTGATTATAAGCAGAACCATGTTCCATTTCTTAAGCATCGCCTTTCTCTCCTGAATCATAACGGAGTGAAGAAACGCGGTTCCCGCTAGCCATGGCATAAATGCGGCGTTCTCAACCGGATCCCATGCCCAGTATCCTCCCCAGCCGAGTTCAAGATACGCCCATCTGGCCCCGAGAAGAAGCCCCGCGGAGAGAAACATCCAGGAAAAAAGGGCGTATTTTCTGCAGTTCCTTATCCACTCATCCCCTAGGCGACCGCTGAGCAAGGCGGCAATGCCGAAAGCAAAGGGCACCGTAATTCCCACATATCCAACATAAAGAGTGACCGGATGGATGGCCATGTATCCGTTCTGAAGAATCGGATTAAGCCCCCTTCCTTCCCCGACCGCCACACCCAGTTTCTCAAATGGGGCTTCCACGTAGGCTATGAGGAAAAGAAAGAAAAGAGAAACGGTGCATAAAACGGCGTTTACATAAGGGTCGCCGCCCTTTTCTCTGCTTCTAAGAACCACGAAAGCCGCATACAGGGAGAGAACGAAGCTCCAGAGAAGTAGGGAACCCGCCTGACCGGCCCAAAGGGCCGTCACCCTGTATATCACTGGGAGGTCGGTGCTCGTGTTAAGCGCTACGTACCTGAGCGAAAAATCAAGCGTTACAAGTTCATAAACAAGACAGCACACCGCTACCAGAAGAAGAAAAGCTACCGAGACAAGACCGTTTCCGCCGCTTTGAGCGAATGCGCGGCTTCCCGTTTTCGCGGCAACAGCGCAGGCAACAAGACTGTAGATGGTGATAAAGAAGGAAAGAAGTATGGCTATACTTCCGAGATCAGACATTGTTAAGGGAATTATGTATTTTAGTTGACATACACTGTTCTTGGCCGAGCGAGGGCAATCCCTCGCTTCTCTTTAATCCTTCCGGCCATGCGGGTAACATTCCCGCCCGCAATCGTGAGTCCACGATGAAGGATATTTATTGCCGCATTCAAGTCCCTGTCCATCACAAGTCCGCATGAACATCTATGCGTCCGGACGGACAGATTCTTCTTCACCGTTGCTCCGCAGTTTGAGCATTCCTGCGAGGTTCCCTTGGGGTCCACTTCCACCATCTTACCGCCAGCACTCTCGGCCTTCTCGTTAAGCAGCGTTATGGTCTTCCCCCAGGTCTGCTCTGAAATACTCCGGGCTAAATTCCCGTTGCGAAGCATGTTCCTTGTCTTCAGTTTCTCTACAGCTATGAAGTCATACATCCTTGCTATCTCCGAGGTAAGGCGGTGGAGATAGTCTCTTTCCCTGTCCGATACTCTCTGCCATTCCTTTGCGAGCAGGGATATGGCTTTTCTCCGGTTGTTAGAACCTCTTTTCTTTCGTGATACGGAGCGTTGGAGACGTATCAATTTCTTGCGGTCTATATCCCGCTTCTCTATCGTCTCCCCATCGCTCAGCGTCAAACGCTTGGATATCCCCATATCTATGCCTACGGGGTTAGTGACCGGTTTGGCCTCGGGGGTCGGCAACTCATAGGACAGGGCAACTTCCGTACGCAGGGGCTTTCTTGTAATGCGTATCGCTTTGAGCAGACTGTTAGGCGGAAGTTCCCTGTTCGGCTTCACCACGATGCGGGGAAGCCCCTTGATCTTAAGGATAAGTTTGTCTCCCTCTCGCTTGAGCATTCGCCAGGCAGCATCGTTTATCTCTATGGTGCGCCAGCGTCTCCCGCTCTTCCAACGGGGGAAACCGCCGTGCCTGAAGAACCGCTTGTATGCCTTGTCAAGCCTCGACAGCACGCCACGGAACACGATGCTTGACACCGCCTCAAACTCCGGCAACTCCTCCCTTACCCGCACAAGCCCCTTGTACTGGTCATAAAGACTGCGACTCTTCCCCGTGCGCTTGTAGCAGTCAATGCGGGACTCCAGACCTGCGTTATAGAGTTCTGCGGATAATCTGAATATCTCCGCAAGCCTCTCATGTCCCGTCTTGGAAATCTTCACCCTGCACTTGTAAGTCCTTATCATCACTACATTATACCTGATTCTGTCAGTTGTTTGAACTAACTGTCAACTGAAATACATAATCCCCGTTGTTAGCCTTCTTTTCTCTGGTAGGGGCCTTCTTCGGATTCATACTTGGTGGGGCACTTTGCAAGCAACAGATCCGCCTCAAAGACGTTATCGGCGGAGAACTTGCCCTCAACGACCGCCTCAACCCCATCTGTGAATATATCGGGAATTATGCCGTCGTACTCGACGTCGATTTCACCCTTGCCGTCCGCTATGGTAAACCGAAGCGAATCATCTAGCTCGTTCTTTATTGAACCGTGAACCACGGTTCCAGAAACCCTTACCTTCTGTCCGTAAATGTCCGGGACGTCCTCTAACAGTTCATCAACCGTTATGTAGTAGACCATGGAATCCTTGACTCCCGCGAAGACAAGCCAGGAAATCAAAGAAACTATCACCAAAAGAGGCAAAATGAATTTGAGCTTACCCTTCAACCTTCACCTCCAAGGCCGTCACCGCCCGAGAGCAACTTTTTCCTTACCGAAGCCGACTTCGCGCGCAGGTAGAGCACATAGGCGATAAGAGAGCCCCAGACCACTACGCTTGACCAGAGGAAATATTCCATCGCAGACTACCCCCCTCGCCCGCCCCGGACGTAAAGCTGATTTTCCATGTTCATTATCCTTATTCTCTCACCGAGGAGTAAAACGAAAAGAAGCGTAAATCCTAACAGGGTGACCAAGAGAGTGTGCATCATGGCGGGATCTATGCCACCTCCCCCGGGTCCGAAGACCACGGGCGATATGCCTCTTTTTATACGGGCCGAGACATAAACCACGGGAAGATCCACGTAGGCAATTATGGCGAATATGGCCGAGTATCTAGCCTTTTTTCCGCGCCCTCCGGCACCGGAACGCAGAACCAGATAAACGGCGTAAAGAACCCAGAGAATAAACGTGGTCGTTAACTGCGGGTCCCATGTCCACCAAGTTCCCCAGACCGGCTTTGCCCATATGCTCCCAGTGATAATCGTTAGAGTAAGAAGCAGCATGCCTATCTCGGCCGAGCAGTAGGCAAGCGTATCCCATTTCGCTGTCTCCTTTACCAGATAATATATGCTCGCCACGAAAACCACCGTAAAAGCCACCGTGGCGGCCCAGACCGTCCCCATGTGGAAATAGAAAATTCTCTGCACATGGCCCATAACCACTTCCGTAGGCGCGTAAAGAAGCGTCATCCAGGTAGCGAGAACCATCAGCGCAAACGTCAGGAAAAACAGTATGTTTCGCATTTTTTTAAAAAGAAAGCGGGTCAGTCCCCGCTATCCTCAATAAGATACTCAAACAGAATAGAGCATAAAAGGATGAAGATTATATCGAAGGAAACCAGTACCTGCAAAGAAAAAGCGTAGTAATCCGGAGGCCTTCCCTCCAGTATTGAAGAGCATATTCCGACCGAGGTTATCACGACAGGTATGATGAGGGGAAAAACCAGCAGGGGAAGCATCATGTCGCGAAGCTTTGTATTCAGGGCCATCGAAGAAAAAAAAGTGCCAAGCGACACAAACCCTATCGTTCCAAGAACCATAACCCCGAGAAATGGGAGTACGGTGCCGGCAAATGAAAGCGAAACCCCGTCTGCGTCAAAAAGAAAAAACAGAAGAAAAAGCGGAAGTATGAAGAGTTCGGAGAGCAGAACCATAACCGTGTTTGAAAGCAGTTTTCCGAGATAGATGTAGCTTCTGCTTACAGGAGTCAGAAGAAGAAACGCGAAGGCATTATTTTCCTTTTCAAGCGAAAATGATCTTCCAAGGGCCAAGAGTCCAGAAAAAATAAAAGTTATCCATATAACGGCCGAGACTGCCCGGGAATCAACATCCGAGCGGAATTCAAAAGCAACGTTAAAAACCAGGAGAAGCAGAAGCGAAAATACGAACATCGTCGGAAATATCTGCTTTGAACGCCACTCCACCAGAAAATCCTTTCTGAATATAAGCAATATACTTCTCATTGCCCGTCACCACTTCTGACGCAAGACATGTAGATATCCTGAAATTCCTCGCGAGCGGGTTTCTGCGCAGATGCATAGACCACCTCTCCCTGATCGAGAATTGCGACCTTGTCGCACAGCGAAAGCCCCTCGTAGACATTATGGGTTGTCATAACTACGGTTTTGTCCGCTTTCATTGAACCTAGAATCGAGGTAAGGATGGCAGCTCCGCCGTAATCGAGGCCGCTGTACGGTTCATCCAGAAAAAGTATCTGCGAGTCGTGAAGAAGCGTTCTGGCGATAGCAAGGCGCTGGCGCGTTCCGAAAGAAAGGGTGCTTACGAGCGCGTCTTTCTTAGCGTAGAGTTCAACCCTCTCGAGAATATCAGAGCACCTGCTCTTAAGATCCGGCACGTCGTAGAACGCGCCTATAAACTCGAGGTTTTCCCAAGCGGTAAGGTTTTCATAAAGCATCGTGTTATGGGAGATGAACCCTATAAGTTTTCTTATCTGCTGTTTTTCCCTTGAGACGTCAAAACCGGCTACAAAGGCCTCTCCCCCGCCGGGTTTTATGAATGTCGAAAGAATGGAAAGCAAGGTGGACTTGCCGGCGCCATTGGGACCGAAAACGGTGAGGAATTCGCCCTGTTCAACGGTAAGATCAATTCCCATCAGCACAGGGAAAAAACCGAACTGCTTTTCAAGTCCCCTGGTTTCTATCGCGTATACACCGGGTTGCATATCATTTTCCTTTTCCAAGGATTTTTTCATAACCGCCGATCTCTGAAATCCACTCCGCAAGCCCCTGCATTCCCGTCTCGTAACCGCACACCGGCTCATACTCCAGATCCCTTTTTGCCTTCTCTATGCTGTAGGTTCTGCTCTTCGATAGAGCGGAAACGCCAAAGCGGGTAAGGACAGGCGGGGTCTCCGATCTTCTGAGTTCAAAGATTTTCTCAAGAACGAACGCAACCGCATACCCCAGAGTGTACGGTACCGTGACCCCCGGCTTCCACTCAATTCCTATTGACGCGAGCTGATCGGAGACAAAACGGCGGTTATCGATACGCGCCCCGTCGTTTACAAAGTATATGTTGCCCGCCCCGGCAGAAGAGAGGGCCGATAGCACCGTGGCGTGAACAAGATTAAGCACATGGCATGGAGAGACAATTTTTTTGTTAAAACCCATGTTAACCAGAAGGCCCTTGAGGCAGGCGTCGGCTATTCTCGGAAGTATGACCGTGTCGCCGGCTCCCCAGACGTTTGACGGTCTTAATATAACTGTTTCCATGCCTCCCCGTCCGTTATATTCTCTCACAAGTTTTTCGGATAAGGCCTTGGTTTCATTATAGAAATTATGGTGGCTTTTTGGATAGGGATAGGTTTCATCTATATCCTTGAGGTCGACAGTCCCAAGAAAAGAGGCATTCCAGATTACGGTAGAGGAGCTCATATAAACAAACCTTTTAACCCCCGCCTCGCGTGAAGAGTCAAGAAGGATTCTCGTCGCCTCTACGTTCTGCCTGAAAAAATCATCCCTTGGTCCCCAGTCAGAAACCTTGGAAGCAAGATGAAAAACGTAATCACACTCTTGCGGAAAAGCTTGAAGCGAACTGGAGTCGCAAAGGTCCCCGTGGACAAGTTCCGCACGCAGAGAACGCAACTTTTCGGTATCGCTTGTTTCTCTTACCAGGCATTTTATCGAAAAACCCTCGTCCGCAAGTTTTTCAGCAAGCTTGCCACCGATAAAACCCGTCGCCCCGGTTATCCCCGCTTTTACGTTTTCGGAGGTTCCCATAAGTTTATTTTTTGATTTCCTTTTCCCAGTCCGCTTTCCTGAATCTTTTCTTCTCCTCGACGTCTTTTTTCGAAGGTATGGCTTTGCCGGGTCGCGTTGAAACAGGCTTTCTGGTTTTCGGTTTTTCTAGCTTCTTTTTGGTCATATCACACCCCTGCAGTCTCTTTACCGCTCAGGAGATCACAGAGTATAGTAATTGATAAGCAAAATCGGACAAACCAGGCGGGCAGACGCATGAAATATCTTCACACAATGATAAGGGTCGGCAATCTTGAAAAGTCAGTCGCGTTCTATACCGATGTCATTGGTCTTAAGTTTCACAGGAAAACCGATTATCCTGAAGGCCGCTTCACGCTAGCTTTCCTGGGTTACGGCGGCGACACGGAACCTTTTCTAGAACTCACACATAACTGGGATACTTCGCAATACGACCATGGAGGGGGTTACGGACACATGGCGTTTGGAGTAGAGGACATCTATGCGACGTGCGAAAAGATAGAACAGGCCGGCGGACGGGTAATCAGAGCTCCAGGGCCCATGAAACACGGAACCACCGTGATAGCTTTCGTTGAGGACCCCGATTCGTACAAAATCGAACTCATAGAAAGAAAAGACTGATCCCCCCGATTACTTTTTTCTCTTCTTCCACCTCGCTTCCAGGTATTTCTTGAGATTTGCCTCTCTCCCCTTGTCGGTGGGTTCGTAGTAAACGCTGTCTTTTATCTCCTCGGGAAGAAAATCGTCTTCGACAAAATGATCCTCGTAGTCGTGGGCGTACTTGTAGCCTTTTTTGTAACCAAGATCCTTCATGAGTTTCGTGGGGGCGTTTCTCAGGTGAAGCGGAATCTGGAGGCCCGGATTCTTTCTCACATCGGCTTCGGCCTTCTTTATCGCCCTGTATGCAGCGTTGCTCTTGGGACAGCTGGCAAGATAGGTCGTAACCTGAGAGAGGATTATCCTGCTCTCAGGCATCCCAACGTAATTAACCGCGGTGAAGCAGTCGGTCGCGAGGGTAAGCGCATAGGGTTCGGCGTTTCCAATATCCTCTGAAGCAAGTATCACAAGACGCCTTGCGATGAACTTCGGGTCCTCCCCAGCTTCAAGCATTCTCGCCAAGTAGTAAACCGCCGCGTCGGGATCACTTCCCCTTACGCTTTTTATAAAAGCGGAAATCGTATTGTAGTGTTCTTCCCCCGCCCTGTCGTAGAGAAGGCCCGTTTTCTGGAAAATCTCTTTTACAAGATCGGTATCAATCTCAGAAAGTTTTTTTGAACGGAGAAGGGAAGAAGCAATTTCAAGCGCGTTCAGCATTACTCTGGCGTCTCCGCCGCAAAGGGCGATGAGTTCGCCGCGAGCCTCAGCCGATATATCGGCATCCTCCAAGAGTTTTTCCTCGGAGAAGGCTTTTTCAAGTATTCGGTCAAGGTCCTGCGCCGAAAGCGGATCAAGAACATAAACCTGACAGCGGGAAAGAAGGGGACTTATAACTTCAAACGAAGGATTTTCAGTGGTAGCGCCTATGAGCACCAGGACCCCTTCCTCGACGCTCTTGAGAAGCGCAGCCTGCTGAGCCTTGTTGAATCTGTGTATCTCGTCAATGAAAAGCACGGTTTTCCGCCCGGAGTAAAGAGCGTCTCTTGCGTCCGCGACAATATCCCTAAGCTCCCTGACTCCGGAAGAAATCGCATTTATCTGTATGAACCTGGCACCAGCCCTGCCCGCGATAAGCCTTGAAAGAGTCGTTTTGCCCGTCCCAGGGGGACCCCAGAATATCATGGAATGCACTCCCCCGGCCTCAAGCGTTTTCGTAACAAGCCCCTGCGGCCCTATCAGATGCTCTTGGCCTACCATCTCTTGTATGCTCTCGGGTCTCATTC